>CALGOD010001025.1 GCA_937957845.1 uncultured Nocardiopsis sp. | reverse complement strand
CTGGACAAGCGCCCCATGGTGCTCAAGCCGCCCAGGCCCCCGATGCCGGACTTCGCGGCCGGGCCGCCCTCACGTCGCGTGCGCAGCGAGCCGCTCCGCCCCGACGAGTGATCCGACGGGGGACCGTCCGCGGGCGTGTGCGACCCGGTCGGCCCGGAGAACGTGAGAAGGGCCCCCTCGGGGGCCCTTCGGTCGTGGCCGGTGTCCCGCTCCCGGGACGCCGGCCACGGGCGTCACCATCGCTCGCGCGTCAGGACCTGGATCCTCATGGTGTCCTCGGCCGCCGGCGAGCCGGCCGCCGCGTCACCACGGTCCGTCCCGCGCCTACTCGGCCGGGACGCACAGGGCCGTCGCGACGGCCGCGATGCCCTCTCCACGGCCGGTGAGACCCAGGCCATCGGTCGTGGTCGCGGAAACGCTCACAGGCGCTCCCACGACCTCTGAGAGCGTCTTCTCCGCCTCCGCGCGCCTCGGGGCGAACTTGGGACGGTTACTGATGATCTGGATGGACACATTGCCGATCTCGAATCCGGCCGCACGCACACGCGCAACGGTCTCGGCCAGTAGATCGGAGCCGGAGGCGCCCTTCCAACGCGGCTGCGAGGTGCCGAAGTTGGATCCCAGATCACCCAGCCCGCACGCGGACAGTAACGCGTCGCAAGCCGCGTGGGCCGCCACATCACCGTCGGAATGGCCGCTTACGCCTTCTTCTCCCGGCCATTCCAGGCCGGCGAGGAAAAGTGTGCGCTCAGGAGAAAACGGGTGGACGTCTGTTCCGACGCCCACCCGAGGCATTTTCGTCATGAATTCACGTGATTCCCGAACCGGGCCTCAGCTCGTGAGAACTTCGTCGAGGAGGGCTTCGGCCTTGTCCTCGTTGGTCTTTTCCGCAAGAGCGAGTTCGCTCACCAGAATCTGTCGCGCCTTGGCGAGCATCCGCTTCTCCCCGGCGGACAGCCCGCGCTCCTTGTCCCGGCGCCACAGGTCCCGGACCACCTCGGCGACCTTGTTGACGTCGCCCGATGCCAGCTTCTCCAGGTTCGCCTTGTAGCGCCTGGACCAGTTGGTGGGTTCTTCGGTGTGCGGTGCGCGAAGCACCTCGAAGACCTTGTCCAGGCCCTCTCTCCCCACCACGTCGCGAACGCCGACGTCCTCGGCGTTCGCGGCGGGCACGCGCACCGTTAGATCGCCCTTGTCGACCCTCAACACGAGGTAGGTTCTTTCCTCGCCCTTAATGGTGCGAGTCTCGATCGCTTCAATACGAGCAGCCCCATGATGGGGGTAGACAACAGTGTCGCCGACCTTGAAAGTCATGTGACAGGTACCCCTTCCGCTACCACAAGGATACCATGAATCCGTGACTTAACGTACCTATTAGCTTTGCGAACACGCAGGTCAGGCCGCTCTTTTTAGGGCTTGACAAAGGGTACCCGGCACCTGTCAGGCGCTTGTCAGGCCATACGGGATAGGGCTTCCGACCCTTCCGGCAACACTGTCACGACGTCCTTCACCGGCGGTTCAAGCAAGGATCCAGAACACCCCACAGAGCCCTCGTCCGACCTGTCTCGGACGGCTCGCGAACGGGTGATTCCCCACGCACGGCAGCGGCACCGCGCACCCCACCGACCACGCCCGCGCGGGTGGGGGTCCCGCTGGACGGGTCCGGCCCGTCCAGCCCGGACCAGAACGTCTCCCCGGCTCACACCTCCGGCTCGTAGGCCTCTCGTTTCTCCCCCGTCACCATGTAGACGAGGTTGTCGGCGACGTGCACCGCGTGGTCACCGAAGCGTTCGTAGAACCGGCCCACGAGGGTCACGTCCATGGTGGTCTCCACCCCGTACTCCCACTCGGGCGCGAGGATGCGCTGCAACAGCTTGCGGCGCAGCCGGTCCATGGTGTCGTCGTCCTTGTCCAGCTCCAGCGCCGTGTCGGGGTCGCGTTCGGCGATGACCTCGCCCGCCTTGGTCACCAGCAGTTCCGCCTGGTGACCCATCTCCAGGACGATCGACCGCACCGGCTTGGGGATCGCCGAGTCCGGGTGACGCCTCCTGGCGATCTTGGCCAGGTGGACGGCGTGGTCGCCCATCCTCTCCAGGTCGCCCCTCATGTACAGCGAGCTGATGATGGTCCGCAGGTCCAGGGCGACGGGCTGCTGACGCGCCATCAGGTTGAAGGCCGTGTCCTCGATCTCCTGGTCGAGGCGGTTGATCACCTCGTCACCCGAGATGACCTCCTGGGCCGCGGTCAGGTCACTGTCCAGCAACGCCGTGGTCGCGCGGGCGACCGCGTGCCGGGCGAGCCTCGTCATCTCGACGAGGCGTTCGCTCAGACTGTCGAGGTCCTCGTGGTAGGTATCGCGCATGGCCTCAATGCTCCCAGTGGTTGTTTGAAGTACCGGTCAAAAATCGGTGAACTATGGAAGAACCTCGGTTGTGTCACGTGCTCTGAACGGATAAAGCCGGGGTAAGGGCGTTTACGATCGAAGTGTGCAAGGGGAACTTCTCGCCGCGGTAACGGGCATCGTCGGACTCATTGTGGGCGTCGTCATCGGCGTCCTCGTCAGCTCTCTTTTCCGCATGGGCTCCGCCGCCAAGCGAACACCGACACCTCCGGTCTTCGACGGCAGCACGCTGCCACCGGGCATCGCCGAGGTGCTTTCCGCGCTTCCCTCCTCCGCCGTGGTCCTGGACTCCGCCGACAGGGTGTTGCGCGCTTCCTCCGCCGCGCGCGCCTTCGGCCTCGTGCGGGGCGAGGAACTGGTGATAGGCGAGCTCCTCAGCCTGGCCCGGCAGGTGCGGCGGGACGGCGTGATCCGGGAGACCGACATCGAGGTGGCCGTACGCAAGTTCGGCCCCGACGCCACGTCCTTCGCCGTGCGGGTGGCTCCTCTGGGAGGAACCGGGCTGGTGCTGGTCCTGGCCGAGGACCAGACGGAGCACCGCCGTCTGGAGGCGGTGCGCCGTGACTTCGTCGCGAACATCTCGCACGAACTCAAGACTCCGGTGGGCGCTCTGTCCCTGTTGGCGGAAACCGTACAGGACGCCAGTGACGACCCGGAAGCGGTACGTCGCTTCACGGAACGTATGCGGACGGAGGCCTCACGGCTGAACGCCGTCATCCAGGACCTCATCACACTCTCGCGTATCCAGGGCGCCGAACCGATCTCCCAGCCCGCCCGGGTCGAACTCGGCCCCGTCGTGGAGGAGGCGTTGGACTCGGTGCGGATGCCCGCGGACTCCAAGGGGATCGAACTGGTCGCGAGCGGCGCGGAGGGCGTCACCGTCCTGGGCGACGAGGGGATGCTCGGCACGGCCCTGCGCAACCTGGTCGCCAACGCCGTGGCCTACAGTCCCAAGAACACCCGGGTCGCCGTGTCGGTCGGACTGTCCGCGTCCAGTGTGGACATCAGCGTCGCCGACCAGGGGATCGGGATCCCCCAGCAGGACCTCGAAAGGATCTTCGAGCGGTTCTACCGAGTGGACGCCGCTCGGAGCCGGGCCACCGGGGGTACCGGCCTGGGCCTGGCCATCGTCAAGCACATCATGACCCACCACCGTGGAGAAGTGACCGTGTGGAGCAAGGAGGGGTCCGGATCGACGTTCACTCTGCGTCTGCCCAGGCCCAAGGGCCCTGGCTCCGAGAACACCCGGAACACCGACCGTCAGGAGGCGGCACAGTGACTCGTGTACTCGTTGTCGAGGATGAGGAGTCCTACAGCGATGCCCTCTCGTACATGCTGCGCAAGGAGGGGTTCGAGGTCGCGGTGGCGCCCACCGGAACCGTGGCGCTGGAGACCTTCGACCGTACCGGGGCCGACCTGGTGCTGCTGGACCTGATGCTCCCGGGGCTGTCGGGCACCGAGGTGTGCCGGGCCCTGCGGCAGAAGTCCAACGTTCCCGTGATCATGCTGACCGCCAAGGACTCCGAGATCGACAAGGTCGTCGGTCTGGAACTGGGCGCCGACGACTACGTGACCAAGCCCTTCTCCTCCCGGGAACTGGTGGCGCGTATCCGCGCGGTGCTGCGCCGCCGGGGTGAGGACGAGGCCGTGCTCCCCTCCGCCCTGGAGGCCGGTCCCGTCCGCATGGACGTGGAGCGGCACGTGGTGACGGTCCGCGGCGAGAACGTGCAGCTTCCGCTGAAGGAGTTCGAGCTGCTGGAGGTCCTGCTGCGCAACGCCGGGCGGGTGTTGACCCGGATGCAGCTCATCGACCGTGTGTGGGGCGCCGACTACGTCGGCGACACCAAGACCCTCGACGTGCACGTCAAGCGGCTGCGGGCCAAGATCGAGGAGGATCCCAGCAGTCCGAAGTACATCGTGACCGTGCGCGGTCTGGGGTACAAGTTCGAGCCGGGGACCGCCGACGGCTGAGAGCCGCGATCCGCTGCGGAGCCTCCCCTCGCGCACCGACCGCTTCCCGTCCGGGCCGTGGCGACCGCCACGGCCCGGATCCGTGTCCGGGGCCGGATCAGACCTCCAGAAGGACGGTGAAGGGCCCCTCGTTGGTCAGAGCGACCGACATCTGCGCGCCGAACACCCCGGTGGCCACCTCGGCTCCGAGCGCGCGCAGCTCCTTGACGACCGCGTCCACGAGGGGTTCGGCGACGGGCCCGGGCGCCGCCGCCTGCCAGGTGGGGCGACGGCCCTTGCGCGCGTCGCCGTAGAGCGTGAACTGGCTGACCACGAGCAGTGGCGCACCGATGTCGGAGCACGACTGCTCGTCCTCCAGGATCCGCAGCGTCCACAGCTTCTTGGCGAGCCTGGCGGCCTCCGCGGCGGTGTCGGTGTGGGTCACCCCCACCAGGGCCATCAGACCCGGACCGTTGATCCGGCCGACCACCTCCCCGTCCACCGTCACCGACGCGTGCGACACACGCTGCACGACCGCGCGCATGAGCCCTCCCTCTCGTTGCCTTCTCCTCAGCCCCGCTGGAACTGGTTGACCATCCGTGACCGCCGGGCGTTGGTGATGATCCCGCTCAACGTCACCACGAACGTGCTGATGGAGTCGGCGAAGTCCTCGATCCGCCATTCCCGGGGGCCCGTGTACCAGGCCAGACCGTCTCCGGTCAGTTCGTCGGGGGTCAGGTCGGTGAGCGCGGCCGAGGCCAGGATGTTCGCCCAGCGGTCCACGTCGTCGAAGATCACCGCGTACGGCAGGTAGCGGGAGTACAGCTCCACACGCTGCCCCGGTGGAGCGGTCGCGGCGCGCCGGCTCAGCAGGTAGTCGCGAAAGCCCATCGTGTGCGCGTACACCGAGCTTCCCAGAGCGGTCTTGGCGGGCATGTACTGGGCCCCCACGGTGACGGCGGCGCCCGCGATGACGACGGCCAGTCCTGTGAAGGCCGCGGTGGTGAACGCCGCGAGCACACCGGTCAGGACCACACCCGCCGCCGTGGTCACCATCCCGGCGACGCTCCAACGCGTACGCACCTGGCTGGGGGAGCGCGCGAACCACTTCAGGCGCACCATGTCCCGGTACAACTCCTCCCGCACCCGGTCGATGCGCGCGGGGAAGTCCGCCGACACGCGGGGCGACCCGAGCCGGGACAGGCGTACCGTGCGCTGCTCTCCGAACAGGGCGTCCAACAGCGTCCACTCCGAGGCCAGCAGGGTCTCCCCCGGTGGACCGTCCAGCCGTACCAACCGCCAGTCCACGGACGTGAAGTGCTCGTGGGGCAGTTCCTCCAGTCGGATGTAACCGCGCACGGCCAGGTCGAGGACGGCCCCGGTGAGGTCCGCGATGTCGACCCGCTCGTCGATGAGCGTGCCGATCTGCCCCGGATGCACTCCGTCGGGAGGGGTGAACCGCAACCGACCGTGCTCGCCCTCCGTCACCGGTGCGTGGTTGCCCGCCTCGGCCTCCCTGCGCAGTGCGCGCTCGTCGCGGCCCCGGACACGGATCAGTACGACCAGACCGCCCACCAGCACGACGATGAGCAGACCGAACACGCCGGCGGTGACCGGGGTGATCGCGAACGCCGAGGCGAACGACCAACGGCGGGTGAGGATCGGTGCGCCCTCGGCCGTCCCGGAGGGGTAGTTCACGACGATGTCGAGTCGGTCCTCGGGGTCCATGTCGGCCTGGAGGAAGTGCGCGACCCTGGCGTCGGGGCCCATGTCCGAGGCCGTGCAGTACATGGCGCTGCGAGGCTCCCCCGCCAGGCAGGACAGCGCCTCCGGCGGCAACGGTGCCGTGACGGTGACGTCGGTGGACTCCACCGTGTGGCTGTAGGCGCCGACCGCCCGCCACTCCATCTGGACGCCCTGGGAGATCTCGCCGACGGTTCCGCTCACCCGATAGGTGAGCACCACCCCGCTCGTGGCGGCCGTGGGGATGTCCACCAGGAGGGCCCCGTTCTCCTCGCGCACGTCGACGTCGAGGACGTTCCCCTCCAGGTCGGTGGCCTGGAGTCCGGTGACACGGAACTCACGGTCGTGGTCGGTGTCGTACAGCATCTTCTCGGTCAGGGCCCGGGTGAAGAGGGAGGGCGCGCCTCCGGAGAAGGTGATGGTCTCCTCACCGTGGAGGATCCCCGCACCGTCGAGTTCGAGGCGGATGTCGTTGGTGATGACCGGATCCGTGCCCGCACCGGAGGCGGTCGGAGTGCCACCGGTTCCTGCGGGTACTGTGGTGGCCGGTGCCGCCGCCGGGGGCGCGCGATGAACGGACCGGGCGCGGGGAGCGCACCGGTGCCCGTCGAGGAGCTGGGCCGGGTCCACCTGATCGGCGTCGGCGGTGCCGGGGTGTCGGTGGTCGCCCGGCTGCTCGCGGCG
>CALGOD010001024.1 GCA_937957845.1 uncultured Nocardiopsis sp. | reverse complement strand
CGCGAGACCGAGTGCTTCTCGGAGTACTCGCTCATGTCGATGCGCACGATCGCGCGCTCGTCGTCGAACAGGAACTCCGCCAGCGCCTTGGCCAGCTCCGTCTTCCCCACGCCCGTGGGACCCAGGAACAGGAACGACCCCGTCGGCCTGTCCGGATCGGAGATGCCCGCCCGCGCCCGACGCACCGCGTCCGACACGGCCGCGACGGCCTTCCTCTGCCCGATGATCCGCCTGCCCAGCTCATCCTCCATGCGCAACAGCTTGGAGGTCTCGCCCTCCATCAGCCGTCCCACCGGGATACCGGTCCACGCCGACACCACGTCGGCGATCTCGTCGGCGCCGACCTCCTCCTTGACCATGGTGTCGCTGCCTTCGCTGGCGGCCCTCTCCTCGGCCTGGGTCGCCTCCTCGATCTGCTTCTCCAGCTGCGGGATCTCCCCGTACATCAGCCGGGACGCCTCGTCGAAGTCGCCCTCGCGCTGGGCCAGCTCCGCCCGGGTACGCAGGTCGTCCAGTTGTCCCTTGAGCTCACCGACCCGGTTGAGACCCGCCTTCTCCTGCTCCCAACGGGCCACGAGGCCGTTGAGCTGCTCCTGCCGGTCGGCGAGATCGGCGCGCAGTCGTTCCAGACGTTGACGGCTGGCCGGGTCCGACTCCTTGGAGAGCGCCATCTCCTCCATCTTCAGGCGGTCGACGGTGCGTTGCAGCTCGTCGATCTCCACCGGACGGGAGTCGATCTCCATGCGCAGCCGGGAGGCGGCCTCGTCGATGAGGTCGATCGCCTTGTCCGGCAGGAAACGCGCGGTGATGTAGCGGTCGGACAGGGTCGCGGCGGCCACCAGCGCCGAGTCGGCGATCTGGACCTTGTGGTGCGCCTCGTAGCGGCCCTTGAGGCCGCGCAGGATCGCGATCGTGTCCGCGGCCGACGGCTCGCCCACCATGACCTGTTGGAACCGGCGTTCCAGGGCGGCGTCCTTCTCGATGTGCTCGCGGTACTCGTCCAGCGTGGTCGCGCCCACCATGCGCAGCTCACCACGCGCCAGCATGGGCTTGAGCATGTTGCCCGCGTCCATGGCGCCCTCGGCGGCACCGGCGCCCACCATGGTGTGCAGCTCGTCGATGAACGTGATGATTTGGCCCTCGGACTCCTTGATCTCCGAGAGCACCGCCTTGAGCCGCTCCTCGAACTCGCCCCGGTACTTGGCCCCCGCCACCATCGCCGACAGGTCCAGGCTCACCAGGCGCTTGCCCAGCAGTGACTGCGGCACGTCGCCGGCCACGATCCGTTGGGCCAGACCCTCCACGACCGCGGTCTTGCCCACACCGGGCTCACCGATGAGCACCGGGTTGTTCTTGGTACGGCGGCTGAGCACCTGGATGACCCGTCGGATCTCGCCGTCACGGCCGATCACGGGGTCCACCTTGCCCTCGCGGGCCCGCTCGGTGAGGTCGACACCGAACTTCTCCAGGGCCTGGTAGGTGTCCTCGGGGTTCTCGGAGGTGACCCGGGCCGAGCCGCGGACCCGCTCGAACCCCTCCAGGAGCGCCTCGGGGGTGGCACCGGCCTCGGTGAGCAGCCGGGCCGCCTCGCCACCGTCCGTGGCCAGCCCCACCAGCAGGTGTTCGGTGGAGACGTACTCGTCCTCCATCTGCTTGGCGCGCTGTGCCGCCGTGTTGATGGAGACGATCAGCTGGCGTGAGGAGGTGGGCGAGCTGACCGTGGCCCCCGAGGCCTTGGGGAGCGCGTCGACGGCCGCCTCGACCTTGTCCTTCAAGATGTCGGGATTGGCCCCGACCTCCTTGAGCAGAGGCCGGGTGATGCCCTCCGCCTGGTCCAGCAGGGCGGCCAACAGGTGCAGGGGCTCGGTCTGCGGGCTCCCGTCCGTGGTGGCCCGCCGGATCGCCACGGACAGGGCTTCCTGACTCTTCTGGGTGAGTTTGTAATCCATGAGCGGTGACTCCTTTCGCAGATCACCTCACGGGGGATGATGTCCGACGGGCCGGCCGCGCCCCCGTAGCGCTGTGGCGGAGCTTCGTCAGTCCTGGCCGTTCTCGGCGCGGTCGGAAACGCCACCGTCGGAACCCCCGCTTCGGGGACCGTTCTCGCCGTCCCTGGGCTCGGCGGTGGTGAAGATCGTCATGCGGGTGCGGCGCACCAGCTCCCCGCGTGCCGGCGTACCCCCCTCGGAGTGCGCCGGGCGGCTTCGACGGGAGACGGCCCGCCGCGCCGCCTCCAGTTCGTTCGCCAGGTGGAAGACCTGCTCACGCAGCTGTTCCACCTCCTCCTCCAGCTCCAGGATCCGCTTGATCCCGGCGAGGTTGATGCCCTCCTCCTGGGACAGACGCTGTACTTGGCGCAGCGTCTGCACGTCGCGCATGGAGTAGCGTCGCCCACGGCCGGACGTACGGCCGGGCGAGACGATCCCGAGTCGGTCGTACTGCCGCAGGGTCTGGGGGTGCATACCCGCCAGTTCGGCGGCGACCGAGATCACGTAGACCGGAGCGTCAGCGCCGAAAGAGTCGTTCACGTCGTTCACGCGCCCTTCGCCCGCGCCTCGAGTCCCTTGCGCGGGTCATGGTCAGAGGTCGCGGCTCGGAACTTCTCCAGAGCCTCACGAGCTTCCGCATTGAGTGTCCTGGGCACCGCCACCTCGATCGTGACGAGCATGTCACCCACGGTGCCGTCCTTGCGGGTCGCGCCCTTGCCGCGCACCCGCAGCTTGTGTCCGTTCTGCGTGCCCGGCGGGATCTTCACCGTCACCGGCAGACCGTTGAAGGTCGGTATGCGCACCTCGGCACCCAGCGCCGCCTCCGGGAAGGTCACAGGGACGGTGATCGTCACGTTGTCGCCGCTCCTTCCGAACACCGGGTGCTCCTTCACATGGACGACGACGTAGAGGTCGCCCGCCGGGCCGCCGTTCTCCCCCGGTGCGCCCTTGCCCTTGATCCGGATCCGCTGCCCGTCGGACACACCACCGGGGATGCGGGTCTGGATGGTACGGGTGCTCTTGCCGCGCCCGCTGCCGTTACAGGTGACGCAGGGGTCGTCCACGACCAGGCCGCGGCCCTTGCACTCGCTGCACGGTTCGGACAGGGAGAAGCCGCCCAGGTTGGTGCTCTCGTGGCCGGTACCGGAGCATTTCGGGCACATCCGCGGGGCGGTCCCCGTTTTGGCGCCGGTGCCCTTGCACGTGGGACAGGCCGCCTCGCTGGCCAACTGGAAGGAACGGGTGGCCCCCTCGGCCGCCTCGCGGAAGGTCAGTGTCGTCTCGGTCTCCACGTCGGCACCGCGCCTGCTGCGAGTACCCCCGCCCGTGCGTCCCCGGCCACCGAACAGTCCGCCGAAGAGGTCGCTCAGTCGCTCGCCACCGGAGGCCCCGCCGGAACCCTGTCCGAACAGGTCGCTCATGTCGAAGCCGCCGGGACCGGTGCCGCCGCCGGGCCGGTAGGCGCCGCCGAACAGGGAGCGGGCCTCGTCGTACTCCTTACGGCGCTTGTCGTCCGACAGGACGTTGTACGCCTCGGAGATCTCCTTGAAGCGCTCCGCCGCCTTCGGGTCGCCCGCGTTCGCGTCAGGGTGGTTCTTCCGGGCCAGCTGACGATAGGACTGTTTGATCTCGTCCTTCGAGGCGGTCTTTGAGACTCCGAGGACCTTGTAGTAGTCCTTCTCCAGGTAGTCCTTCGTGCTCATCGACAGGTGCCTTCTCCCGCTGGTGCCGGTTGTGTCCGATGTTTCCACGTGACCCCGTGCCCTGGCGGGCCGGGGTCCGGCTCCGGCCGCGGCCGCCGCGTGTCGTACGGCGGGGCCGCGGCCGGAGATTCACGGGCGGACCCGTTACTTGTCTTCTTCCTTGCCGTCGGAGTCGGGCTCGACGGTCGCTTCGGAGGAACCCCCGCCGCCGGCCGTGTCCGATCCGCCCGCGTCCGCGGCCTCGTCGCCCTCCACCGGGTCCCCGACCACCACGCGGGCCGGGCGCAGGATCCTCTCACCCATGCGGTACCCGGGCTGGAACACCTCCATCACCGACTGGGTGGACAGACCCGGGGCCGGGACCAGGGTGAGCGCCTCGTGGACGGTGGGGTCGAACGCGTCGCCCTTCTCCCCGTAGCGCTCCAGTCCCAACTTGGTGACCGTGGACTCCAGGGCCTCGCTCACCGCCTTGAACCCGCCGGTGAGTTCCTCGTGCTCCCGCGCGCGTCCGATGTCGTCCAGGACCGGCAGGAGTTCGTTGAGGACCTGGGCGGTGGCCATCTCACGGACGGCCACGCGGTCGCGCTCGACACGCTTGCGGTAGTTGGCGTACTCCGCCTGTACCCGCTTGATGTCGTTGGTGAGCTCGATGACCCGCTCGTCGGCGTTGATCGCCTCCGTCACCACCGACTCCGGAGTGTCCGGGACCTCCAAGGTCTCGTCCTCCAGGTCGGCCTCCACGACCTCCTCCTCGGCGACCTCGGGGATCTCCTCGCTGGAGTCACCCTCGGTCTCGGGGTTTCTGACCTGGCCGGTCTCGGGGTCGATCCGACGGTTGTCGCGGATCACAGGTCCCTGGCGTTCCTCGTCCCCGCCGGCGCCGTTCGTGTTCTCCGACAGTGCCATCTGCGGCACCCCCTCCTTCCTCGGCTCGACCTCGGGTCAGGACTGGTTGCCCTTGCCGTTGTCCTCGTCGACGATCTCGGCGTCCACGACGTCGGCGTCCTCGGTGGTGTCCGACGCGGCGTCCTCGGAGCCGGCCTGCTGTCCCTGGCTGTAGATCGCCGAACCGATCTTCTGGCTGGCCAGGGCGACCTTCTCGCTGGCGGAGCGGATGACCTCGACGTCGGAGCCCTCCAGGGCGGTCTTCAGCTCCGCCACGGCCGACTCGGTCTCCGAGCGCACGTCCGCCGGAACCTTGTCCTCGTTGTCCTTGATGACCTTCTCGGTCTGGTAGACGAGGGACTCGGCGTTGTTGCGGACCTCGGCCTCCTCGCGGCGCTTACGGTCCTCCTCCGCGTACTGCTCGGCCTCGCGGACCATCCTGTCGATTTCGTCCTTGGACATCGCCGAGCCGCCGGAGATGGTGACGGACTGCTCCTTGCCGGTGCCCAGGTCCTTGGCCGTGACGCTGACGATGCCGTTGGCGTCGATGTCGAAGGTGACCTCGATCTGCGGGACGCCGCGCGGCGCCGGGGGCAGACCGGTCAGGTCGAAGACGCCCAGCTTCTTGTTGTACTGGGCGATGTCGCGCTCACCCTGGTAGACCTGGATCTGCACGGACGGCTGGTTGTCGTCCGCGGTGGTGAAGATCTCCGAGCGCTTGGTCGGGATGGTCGTGTTGCGCTCGATGAGCTTGGTGAACACGCCGCCCTTGGTCTCGATGCCCAGCGACAGCGGGGTGACGTCCAGCAGCAGGACGTCCTTGACCTCGCCCTTGAGCACACCGGCCTGCAGCGAGGCGCCGACGGCCACGACCTCGTCCGGGTTGACGCCCTTGTTGGGGTCCTTGCCGGTCATCTCCTTGACCAGGTCCACGATGGCGGGCATACGGGTGGAGCCACCGACCAGGACCACGTGGTCGATCTTGTCCAGGCTGATGCCGGCGTCCTTGATGACCTGCTGGAACGGGGTCTTGGTGCGCTCGACCAGGTCAGCGGTCAGACGCTGGAACTCGGCGCGGGTGAGCTTCTCGTCCAGGTGCAGCGGGCCCTCGGCCGAGGCCGTGATGTAGGGCAGGTTGATGACCGACTCGGTGGAGCTGGAGAGTTCGATCTTGGTCTTCTCCGCGGCCTCGCGCAGGCGCTGCAGGGCCATCTTGTCCTTGGACAGGTCGACGCCGTTGGAGTTCTTGAAGCGCTCGACCAGCCAGTCGACCACGGCCTGGTCCCAGTCGTCACCGCCCAGGTGGTTGTCACCGTTGGTCGCCTTGACCTCCACGACGCCGTCACCGACCTCCAGGAGGGAGACGTCGAAGGTACCGCCACCGAGGTCGTAGACGAGGATCGTCGCCTCGCCCTCCTTCTCCAGGTGGTAGGCGAGCGCGGCCGAGGTCGGCTCGTTGATGATGCGCAGGACGTTGAGGCCCGCGATGGTGCCGGCCTCCTTGGTGGCCTGGCGCTGGGAGTCGCTGAAGTACGCCGGGACGGTGATGACCGCGTCGGTGACGTCCTCGCCCAGGTAGGCCTCGGCGTCGCGCTTGAGCTTCTGCAGCACGAAGGCGCTGATCTGCTGGGGGTTGAAGGTCTTGCCGTCGATCTCCACCGACCAGTCGGTGCCGATGTGGCGCTTGACCGAGCGGATGGTGCGGTCGACGTTGGTGACGGCCTGCCGCTTGGCCACCTCTCCGACGAGTACCTCACCGTTCTTGGCGAAGGCGACGACGGACGGGGTGGTGCGGGCCCCCTCGGCGTTGGCGATGACCGTCGGTTCGCCACCCTCCAGGACCGCGACACAGGAGTTCGTCGTACCGAGGTCGATTCCGACCGCACGTGCCATGGTTGCTTCCTCCGTCAGAGTTGAGTCTTTCAGGCGCAAATTTACTTCGTCGAGTGGTCGCTGTCAAGTCAATTGAGTCGACCTGGCTCAACTTACTTCCTACGCCTGGACAACGGGTGACCGGGTCGAGATGTTCCCGGTTCGCGGCATTCCGACGAAGAACAGGGACGAATTCAGGGGCGAGTCAGGGGAATCCTCGGGTGCGGGCTCAGGGGCGCCCGCACGCCCTCGCGGCCTTCCGCGCGCATCCGGGCTCCGAACCCAGGGCGTCTGGGTCTCCGGGCGATGGGCGTTTCCCCCCCGCG
>CALGOD010001023.1 GCA_937957845.1 uncultured Nocardiopsis sp. | reverse complement strand
TGCTGTGGGGTTGGGGTGAGGGGTGGTGTCGGGAGCGCCCAGTGTGGTGAGCACCTGGGCGACGACATCGGGTCGGGTCAGGCCGCGTCCGGCCAGAGCGCGGGTGATGGTGCTCTGGGTGAGACCACACAAGAGGGCCAGGGCGTCGTGGGTCAGGCCCGTGGCGCGGTGCAGCAGCACCACCACGGTGCGGGCGTCACGAACACGGACCGCGGCGGCGACCTCGGCCCGGTCCCAGAATCCGGGAGGAATGCACGCACACCCTGAGCCTCGCTGTCGTGCGCAATGCACACACATCATCTTTTTCATCACCCATCATGCAAGAAATGAGGTATATGCGTTTTTTCTGTTTCGCGAACTTTCACTACTCGGCAGGACTTCCATGCGTTATCGCTGTTGAGAGCACGCGAATCGAACACCACGCATGAGGTGGTTCCGCATATGCGATCTCGCATGGTCCGGTGAGGGAAACTCGACAATACTGCGCCAGGCGACCCCGTACAGCAGAGCTGAGGAACGGCCAGCTTTCCCGTGCCGCCTCACCGGGGCCAGTACCGCCTCGTTTCGTCCACACCGCTCAGGTGGGGTGGAGAAGGACGGTGCTTGGGCCAGACGAGTACCCGTCCGTATCTGCCGGGCTGACCCGGCAGCGCACCAACGATCGTGAAGGACACCCATGCCCGCCACACCGACGACGAGCCCGGACCGTGCCCGGCAGGACATGGTCGACACTCTGCTCCGGTTGCAGACCGAATGGGGCATGCCCCCGATCTCGCCGCAGGTCGAGGAGGTGCTGCGGAGGGTGCCTCGGCACGTATTCGTGCCCGAGGTGGCGCTGAAGGACGCCTACGCCACCGATTACGCACCACCGATCCAGCGCGCCGAGGACGGTCTCATCACCAGTTCGATGTCCGCGGTGCGAGTGCAGGCCATGATGCTCGACCAGGCCGGTCTCGAATCCGGCATGCGGGTGTTGGAGATCGGGTCGGGCGGCTACAACGCCGCCCTCATCTCCGAACTCGTCGGTTCCGAGGGTGAGGTGACCACCATCGACATCGACCCCGAGGTGACCGACCGGGCGCGCCGCTACCTGGACGAGACCGGGTACGAGGACGTACGGGTGGTGACCGGTGACGCCGAGTTCGGAGCGGCCGAGTTCGCTCCCTACGACCGGATCATCGTCACCGTCCGGGCGTGGGACCTGCCCCCGGCCTGGACCACGCAGCTCACTCCCAACGGCCGCCTGGTGACCCCGACGCGGCTGCGCGGGGTGAACCGCACCGTGGCCCTGGACCGGATCGACGATCACCTGGTCAGCCGTCCCGACCACCACCTCACCGTGTTCGTGCCCATGCAGGGCGCCGGAGCGCACGAGGAACGCGGCATCGCCGTGCAAGGGGACGACATCGCCCTGTACGACGCCGAGGAACCCGTCGACGTAGCCGCGATGCGTAAGGCACTGCACGGGCCCCGCACGGAGTTCTGGACAGGGGTGGAGTTCACCCACCCCGATCGGATGCACCTGTGGACGGCTACGCACGCCGACCGGCACGCCACCCTCCATGTGCCCGGTGACGTTCTGGAGCACGGTCCCGCCGGGCGTGTGGCCCAGCGCCTGACGCCAGTGGTGCTCGCTGATGGCGGCAGCATCGCGGTAAGGGTCAAGCGCGACCTCGGCGGCGGCCGGTTCGAGACGGGCGTGTTCGCCTATGGCCCTCACGGGGAGGAGGCCGCCCTCACCTATGTCGACCTCCTCCGGGCCTGGGAGTGCCGTAAAACCGCCATGGCGCGCATCGAGGTCTGGCCCAGCGGGACCCCCGACGACGCCCTGCCCACAGACCGGGCCCGGGTCCTGGACAAGACGCACACGCGGACCGTCCTGGCCTGGCCCTGAACACACCCCACCCTCTGGGGCCGTGTCCCTCCAACCGAAAGGAAGCTGACCATGTCGCAGGAAAACCACCAGCTCGACAACGATGGGTTCGACCTGGACGTCGAGGTCGTTGAGAGCGGCCCTCGTCTGGACGCCCTGCTCAATCTGACCGGCGACAACTGCGGTACGACCTGCGAGAGCGCCTGCACCTCCTGCTGATCACTGCGGCCCTGCGCCCAAGCCCGGTGCCGCCGACGGCGGCACCGGGCACCCCCTTGCGCCTTCTGCTTGGAGCAAACCGTGCACCCTCGCTTCACTGCTCACCGGACCGCGGTGCTGCGCGCCAGTGCTCTCGATCCCCGGGACCTTCCGCCCTGGCCTACCGGACCTGCCGCCGACTCCGACCATCGCCAGGCCTGGATCGCCTGGCTGAGGAAGGTGTGCGCCCACCCCGTACTGGGTCCGGCGATCCGCCAGGCCAGCCCCGACCTGGCACGGCAGCTCGACCAGGTGTGCCACGCCGGCACCAGCGGGCGTGACCTGGTACGGGTAGCCCGCTCCTGCGCCCGGTACGTGCTGCGCGCCCGCAGCCGGGCCACACCGCTGGGCCTGTTCGCCGGCGTCACCACCGCCACGTTCGCCACCACGGTGAGCGGGTGTATCGGCGATGAACACCAGCCCGTGACGCGGGTGAGCTCCGCCTTCATCGCCACGGCCGTCGCCTTGTTGGAGGCCTGTGAAGCGGAGTTCACCGCGCGCCTGATGGTCACCGCCAACAACCTGGCCGTGATCCGGGGTGGGAGGATCATCGTCGAACACCAACCTGCACCAGGCGCCGAGTGGGGCACGCGTTCGTCGCTGCAGCTGACCGCTCCCGCGCGTGTGGCCCTGGATGCGGCCCGCACGCCCATCCCGTGGGCGGAGGTGGAGGCCGTGTTGAACACGGCCTTCCCCGACCGGTGTGACGCTGTCCGTGCCCTGGTGGAAACGCTGGTGCACCACCGGGTGCTGCTGTCCAGCCTGCACCCGCCCCTGGATGTCCCCGATCCGCTCGCACACCTCATTGCCGCAGCCCGGTCAGCCGACGCGGACCGGTACCCGCACGCCGCTGAGATCCTCACCCATCTGGAGGATGCCCACCAGGCCGTGCGCGACCATGACACCGCTCCTACCCTCGCCGTCCGGTCCCGCGCTCTGAACCGGACCAAGGCGGCGCTGGACGCTGTGTTCCCCGTGGACGCCCCGGTGTCTGTAGATCTACGTCTGGACAGTGACCTGGAACTACCTCGCTCGGTGGCATGGCAGGCCCAGGAAGTCGCCGCGGTCCTGGCTCGGTTGTCCCCCGATCGCGAGGGAACCTCTATCTGGCGCGACTACCACCGCCGATTCTGCGAACGCTACGGGCCCGGCGCGGTGGTCACGGTGGGTGACCGGCACCTCGCCGCCGGCCTTCGCCGCGGGCCGGCGGTGGTCGACGCCGCCAGTCACCTGTTCCCGGGCACCGAGCACGTCATGGGCTCGGACGTGGGCGCCAGCGGGCTGCGGAGCGTGCTC
>CALGOD010001022.1 GCA_937957845.1 uncultured Nocardiopsis sp. | reverse complement strand
GGGGTGTGGGGCGGGGGCGGGCCGTCGGGGTGGGGCTGGGTTTCCCGCTCGGCTTCCCGGTGGGTGGGGGGGTCGGTGGGGGAGTGGGCGCCGGTGTCGGCGAGGGGGTGGGCGTCGGCGCCGGTGTCGGCGAAGGGGTGGGTGAAGGAGTCGGTGAAGGGGTGGGCGAGGGCGTGGGGCTCGGTCTGGTCACGGACACGGTCCACGTACCGCTGGAGACCGTGTGCCTTGTCACCGGTTCGAGCTCCGCGCAGGTGATCCCCTCCTCCGCGAGCGCGTAGGTGAGGGTCGCCACGACATCGGTCGTCGTGAGTGGCAGACCGGTCACCTCGCCGGCGGACACGTCCTCTCCGGGGTCGACCAGCCGGGGCTCGAACCCCCGCGCAGCGAATTCGGCGGGGGACACCTCCAGCCCGACCAGGCAGATACCGGCGTCGCCCGTGTTGGTCACGGTGAGGGGGTTGGGCGGTGTGGAAACGCCCGGCCTCACCTCGGTGGAGCCGGTTCCGAAGACGATGACGGCCGCCGCCTCCGGGGAGGACTCCTCGGGGGTCGAGGGGTCGGCGTGGGCGGGGGAGACCACGGTGGGGGACATCACGGCGATCAGGCTGGAGCCGACGAAGGCGGCACCGAAGGCGACACCCCTACGTCGGCGCCCGGGGGTGAGCGGGGAACCCGCGGTGGTCGTGGACATCAGGGCGTTCTCCTCCTCGCGGACGGTGCGCCAAGGCGTTCGTGCGCACCCGGCCGCGGGGATTCTCGCCGCGCCTGACGTCCCGGCGCGGGTGCCTCCCCGATCTTAGGACCTGGAACCTTCGAACACGAGTGGTGAAACGTCTCTTTCTGCTCTCTCCGCTCATGGAACCTGACCATGAGTGACCTCCGCCCCGCTCGGCCGGGCCCTTTCCGAGGGGCGACGGACCGGGGCGGAGGGGTGGGGCGGGCGGCGCCGGACCGCTCGGTCGGACCCTCTACGTGGTGTCGGGCTCGACGGACACCGTCTCGGAGTCCTCCACCGGGGTCGCGGACGTCTTGGCGGAGGTCCTGCCGGTAGGGCCGGGCACGAAGCGGTAGCCCACGTTGCGCACGGTGCCGATCAACGACTCGTACTCCGAACCCAGTTTCGCGCGCAGTCGCCGTACATGGACGTCGATGGTGCGGGTGCCGCCGAAGTAGTCGTATCCCCACACCTCTTGGAGCAGCTGCGCCCGGGTGAACACCCGGCCCGGATGCTGTGCCAGGAACTTGAGCAGCTCGAACTCCTTGAAGGTCAGATCCAGGATCCGACCGCGCAGACGTGCGATGTAGGTGGCCTCGTCGATGACGAGGTCGCCCCTGCGGATCTCGTCGGGATCGTCGGGGCCGGAGTCGGACGAACCGACGGCCAGCCGCAGACGCGCCTCCACCTCGGCGGGGCCGGCGGTGGACAGGACGAAGTCGTCGACCTGCCAGTCGGGGGTCAGGGCCGCCACACCGCCCTCGGTGAGGATCACGATCAGGGGGCACTCCAGGCCGGTGGTGTCGAGCAGGCGGCAGAAACCGCGGGCCGCGGCCAGATCGGTGCGGGCATCGACCAGAATGGCATCGACGGGCGAGCCGGTACCGCCACCCGCGCCTGAGGCCAACAGCGCCCCGGCCTCGGCCGGTGCCACCCGTACGGAGTGCAAGAGGAGTCCGAGAGCGGGCAGGACGTGGTCGGACGGTTCGTTCGAGTTCGTCAACAGCAGCAGATGGCTCATGCGTCTCTTCTCGTCATCCCGCGTGGTGCGGGCGATCGAAGGCGCCATTGCCCCCGGTGAAGATGTCTGTTACGTCGCCTCCGAGACACACAAGGATAATCAACAGATGGCGAAGTGCATTATCAGGTACTGGGCATCGGCCAAGGAAGCGGCGGGCACCGCAGAGGAAACGGTCGATGCGGACACGCTCGCCGAGGCGTTGGCCGCGGCGTGTCGGCTGCGTCCGGACGACCGCTTCCGGCGGGTGCTGGAGTCCTCTTCGCTCCTGGTCGACGAGCGTCCGGTCGGGCGCAGGGCACATGAGGGGATCACGGTCACGGACGGGACCGTGATCGAGGTCCTGCCGCCTTTCGCGGGTGGATGAGGAACATCGGAGACCGGGGAGGGAACATGGTCGACACCCCCGCATGGGCGGGTCGGGCGCGCGTGGTGATGCTCGGCAAGCCGGAGTGCCACCTGTGCGAGGAGGCCTGGGAGGTCATCGAGCGGGTCACCCGGGAGTCGGGCGTCGGTCGGGCCCGCAAAGAACTCGACGATGTGAGCGAGGCCGACCGTGAGGAGTACTGGGACAAGATCCCGGTGACGTTCGTGGACGGTCGTCGACACGATTTCTGGAGGGTCGACGAACAGCGGCTGCGAACGGCGCTCGGAGGCTGAGGAAGAGAGCGTGGGCGGGGCGGAAAGGCCGGTTCGTTCACGGTCCCGTATTCGCGCAATTTCCGGTTGTCCTGAATTGCCGTGAATGCCATCCCCCGATTTCCGAGGGCCGCTCCGGCCCCGGGTGGGAACTTATGAGCCGGGTCTCACAAGGGACCCCACTTTGTGCGTGCTTTCACAAGCGCGTAATCTAGGGATTCCAGATCTGCCGGGGGAGCACGGCGTCCAGACCCGCCCGCTCCCGGCGCCGGACCCGCGGCCCGTCCCGCACCAGACCGTACCGACCGCCGCTCAGGAGCGCCCGCCTGTGACCAGTCGTCCACCACGGCCCCGGGAGAGGGGCATTCCGGAAGCCACTGTGGCCCGGCTCCCCGTCTACCTGCGCGCGCTCCAAGCGCTCCAGGACCGAGGGACCCTCACCGTCTCCTCGGAGGCCCTCGCCACCGCGGCCGGCGTCAACTCGGCCAAACTGCGCAAGGACCTGTCTCACCTCGGCTCCTATGGAACGCGTGGTGTGGGGTACGAGGTCGAGTACCTCGTCTACCAGATCTCACGTGAACTTGGTCTCACCCAGGACTGGGCCGTGGCCATCGTCGGCATCGGCAACCTGGGCCGCGCACTGGCCGACTACGGGGGGTTCGGCACCCGTGGCTTCCGTATCGCGGCACTGCTCGACGCCGACCCGGGGATGGTCGGACAGAGCGTGGCCTCCCTGGACGTGAGGCATATTGACAGTTTGGAGGAGGTTGTACGTTCGAAAGGGGTCTCCATCGGTGTCATCACGACACCGGCGACCGCCGCCCAGGGCGTGGCGACACGCCTCGTCGAGGCGGGGGTGACCAGCATCCTCAACTTCGCTCCGGTCGTTCTCAACGTGCCGGACGGAGTCGATGTGCGTAAGGTCGACCTGTCCATCGAACTCCAGATCCTCGCCTTCCACGCGCAGCGTAGGGCCGACGGCGACGGCCGTGGCGCGGAACGCGCGGGGCTGGAACTGACGTGAGACTTCGATGATTCAGGGCCTTTCGGCCCGCATGAGCGGTGGCGATGAGCGAGCGTGCGCCGCGGCCCCAGGGGATGTGGCCGTTTTCCCGGGGCATACGAAGACGCTGTGTGGTGCCTGCATAGGAGAATGCGGAATGAGTGTCCTGGCCGTGGGGTTGAGTCACCGGAGTTCGCCGGTGGCGCTGCTCGAACGCGTCGCGCTGAACGGTGAAACGCGCGCCAACGCGGTCGGGGAGATGGTGGGTTCCGACTGCGTCAACGAGGTCATGGTGGTCTCCACCTGCAACCGCACCGAGGTCTACGCCGACGTCTCGGCGTTCCACCGCGGTGTCGAGACCATCACCGAGCTCCTCTCCTGGCACACCGGCGTCCCCCTGAGCGAACTCTCCGAGCACATGTACGTGCACTACGAGGAACGCGCCGTCCAACACCTGTTCTCGGTCACCTGCGGTCTGGACTCCATGGTCGTCGGAGAGGGACAGATCCTCGGCCAGGTGCGCGACGCGCTCAAGGAGGGACAGGAGACGGGATCCGTCGGCCGCGTCCTCAACGACCTCGGCCAGCGTGCCCTACGTGTGGGCAAGCGTGCCCACACCGAGACGCACCTGGATTACGCGGGCGCCGACATGGTCGGCTTCGGCCTCGAGGTGGCCGGTGCCGGGCTCGGTCTCGGCCCGACCGGTGCCCCGCAGACCACCGCCGACCAGACCATCCAGGCCGTCGGCGCGGTACCGCCCGTGGGCTGCCCCATGTCCACGGCATCGGGTGACACCGGGGACGAGCCCGGACTCGCCCGGGCGGCGAAGGGGCCACTGTCCGGCGTGCGCGTGCTCGTCCTGGGCGCCGGATCCATGAGCGCCCTCTCCGCCAACACCGTCTCCCGGCAGGGTGCGACGGCGGTCTTCGTCGCCAACCGCACCTTCGACCGGGCCGCACGTCTGGCCGAGTGCCTCAACGAGGCCTACGAGAACGTCGAGGCCCGGGCCGTCCCCTTCGCCGACGCCGCCGGAGTCCTCCCCGACGTCGACCTCGTCGTCTCCTGCACCGGTGCCCAGGACCTCGTGCTGACCACCGACGACGTGGCCGCCGCCACCGCGGGGCGCACCCGCCCCCTGGTCTTCCTCGACCTCGCCCTTCCCCGCGATGTCGAACCCGCCGTGCGCGACCTGCCCGGTGTGCACCTGGTCGACATCGAGGACCTGCGTCAGGTCGCCGCCACCACCGAGACCAGCTCGGAGCGGGCCGGCGCCCTCACCATGGTGCGCGACATCGTCGACGAGGAGGTCGCGGAGTTCCGCGCGGTCCGCCGCGCCGACCAGGTGACCCCCACCGTCGTCGCCCTGCGTTCCCAGGCCAAGGACGTGGTGGAGTCCGAGTTGTCACGTCTGTACGGGCGTCTGCCCGAGGACCTCGACGACCGCAGCCGTGAGGAGATCGCCCGGGCCATGCGCCGTATCGCGGACAAGCTCCTGCACAAGCCGACCGTTCGGGTCAAGGAGCTGGCCGCCAGACCGGACGGGGAGTCCTACGAGACCGCCCTACGTGAACTCTTCGCACTCGATTCCGGGGCTCAGGAGACGCTGACCGCGCCCACGAGCCCCGCCACAGCGGCCACGACCGCACAGGAGTAAGGCAATGACCGGCACACCCGCCAAACTCGGTACTCGTCGCAGCACCATGGCCACCAGCCAGTCCCGGATGGTCGCCGACACCATCACCGAGCGCACCGGCCAGGCGATCGAACTGGAGCTGATCACCAGCTTCGGTGACGTCACCAAGGCCCATCTGACCCAGCTCGGTGGCACCGGCGTCTTCGTCAACGCCCTGCGCGACGCACTCAACGAGGGCACCATCGACTTCGCCGTCCACTCGCTCAAGGACCTGCCGACCACCCCGGCGGAGGGGCTCGTGCTCGCGGCCATCCCCGAGCGCGACGACCCGCGTGACGCCCTGTGCGCCCGCGACGGACTCAAGTTCGCCGACCTGCCCTCGGGATCCAAGGTCGGTACGGGTTCCCCGCGGCGCGTCGCCCAACTCGCGGCGCTGCGTCCCGACCTGACCTACGTGCCGATCCGCGGCAACGCCGAGACCCGTCTGGGCAAGGTGACCTCCGGCGAACTCGACGCCGTCATCCTCGCCTACGCCGGCCTCGGACGGGTGGGACGTGTCGAGGACGTCACGGACGTCTTCGACCCCGAGCAGATGCTGCCCGCGCCCGGCCAGGGAGCCCTCGCCGTGGAGTGCTCCGTCGAGCGCCGCGACGGGGACCTCGCCTACCTGGCCTCGGTCGACCACCCGGCCACCCGCGTCGAGGTCACCGCCGAGCGCACCGTACTCGCCGAACTCGAGGCCGGATGCGCCGCCCCGGTCGGTGCCTACGCCCAGTACGACGCCGACTCCGGACGCCTGCGCCTGCGCGCCGCGGTGGTCGCCACCAACGGGTCCGAGGCCGTGCGACGTGAGCACACCGTCGAACTCGCCTCTTCCGAGGACCTGGACGGCGCCACCGCGCTCGGCCGGGATCTGGCACGCCGAATGATCGACGAGGGAGCCGACCGCATCGTCGCGGAGGCCTTCGCCGAGAGGGACGCACGCTGACCATGAGCCGGCGGCTGGAGCCCGCCGTACCGCAACCGCCCCGGATACCGTGCACCGGGGCGCGGGCGACGCACACACGAGGAGCCAGTACGTGAACGCCAACGCCAACCCCCAACCGGAGGAGCCGCGCCGCCCGCGTGGATCCGGGCATGTCGCCCTGGTCGGTGCCGGGCCGGGCGGCGCCGACCTACTGACCCTTCGGGGCGCCGACATGCTGCGCCGTGCCGACGTGGTCATCACGATGAGCGAGCCGGAGGCCGAAGAACTCTCCGACTTCCGCGCCGAGTTCCTCTCCCACTGCTCCAAGGACGTCACCGTGGTGGAGGCGGGGGAGTGCGGGGGCGAGGCCAACACCCTCGCGGTCGCCCACGCCCGGGAGGGCCGGAGGGTGGTCCGTCTCTACTCGGGCGACCCGTTCTTCGGCTGCCGCGGCGCCGAGCTGGTCGCCGCCTGCCATGAGGTGGACGTGGAGGTCGAGGTCGTTCCCGGCGTCTCCTCGGTCACCTCCGTGCCGACCTTCGCGGGTCTGCCCCTGCTGGGCCCGGAGAATCCCGAGGTGCGTGTGCTCAACGCCCGGGCGCACGGAGGCAAGGAGATCGACTGGCACGAGGTCGCCGCCGACGACGCCACCCTGGTCATCCTGGGCGCCGACGCACCCGCCGGCGAGGACCCCGCACACCAGGGCCCGGGCTTCGACGTGCTGTGCAAGGCCCTCATCGCGGGCGGTCGCCCCGGCACCACCCCCGTCGCGGTCGTGCGCGCGGGGGGCACCACCCGCCAGACCACGGTCACCTCCACACTGACCCGTCTGGTCGCCGAACTGAAGGCGAAGGACGCCAAGGGCCACCACGCCACGGCCCCCGCGCTGATGATCGTGGGACCCGCCGCGGCCCACCGGCCCGAACTGTCCTGGTACGAGAGCCGACCGCTGTTCGGCTGGCGTGTCCTGGTGCCCAGGACCAAGGAGCAGGCTCCGGCCCTGTCCGTCCAGCTGCGCAACTACGGCGCGGTGCCCGAGGAGGTCCCCACCATCTCGGTGGAGCCGCCGCGCACCCCGCAGCCTGGTCACCGGCCGCTACCAGTGGGTGGCCTTCACCTCCGTCAACGCGGTCAAGGCGATCCGTGAGCGCCTGGAGTCCTACGGCCTGGACGCGCGGGCCTTCGCCGGGGTCAAGGTCGCCGTCGTCGGCGACGCCACCGCCCAGGCGGTGCGCGACTTCGGGATCCAGCCCGACCTGGCACCGCCGGAGGAGCAGCAGTCCGGTGCGGGTCTGGTGTCGGTGTGGCCGCCCTACGACGCCGAGATCGACCCCATCGAACGCGTGCTACTGCCCCGCGCCGACATCGCCACCGAGGTCCTGTCCGCGGGTCTGGACAAGCTCGGCTGGGAGGTCGACGACGTCACCGCCTACCGGACGGTGCGCGCCTCGCCTCCGCCCGCGCCCATCCGCGAGGCCATCAAGGGAGGCGGCTTCGACGCGGTGCTGTTCACGTCCTCCTCCACGGTGCGCAACCTGGTGGGAATCGCGGGCAAGCCGCACAACACCACGGTCATCGCCGCGATCGGTCGCGAGACGGAGCAGACCGCGATCGAATTCGGCCTGCGAGTCGACGTGGTGGCACCGAAGGCCTCGGTCGCGGCCCTCGCGCAGGCTCTGTCGGAGTATGGTGCGGCCAAGAGGATCGAGGCCATCGAGGCGGGCAAGCCCGTTCTCAAACCCAGTCAGAAGAGGCGAGGGCGCCGTCGCAAGCTCTGAGCGCGCCCAGCCACCGGTACCAGCACAGTGAGAACCCACCCGGGAGCCCCGCGATGAACGCCTCCAGTAACGACGCCGCCTTCCCCGTCGTCCGGCCGCGCCGCCTGCGCCGTGGACGGGCGCTGCGACGCCTGGTCGCCGAGAGCCGGGTGCTCCCGGAGAACCTCATCCTGCCGATGTTCGTCAAGGAGGGGCTCTCCGAGCCGGTGGCGATCTCCTCGATGCCGGGCCAGGTCCAACACACCAGGGACAGCCTGCGCAAGGCCGCGCACGAGGCGGTGGCGGCCGGGGTCGGTGGACTGATGCTGTTCGGTGTCCCCGGGCACAAGGACGAGCGCGGCACGGCCGCCGACGACCCCGAGGGGATCGTCCAGGTGGCTCTGCGCGACCTGGACGCCGAGGTCGGCGGGGACATCGTGGTCATGGCCGACCTGTGTCTGTGCGAGTACACCGACCACGGCCACTGCGGTCCGCTGCGCCCCGACGGGCACGTCGACAACGACCTGAGCCTGGAACGGTACGCGTCCATCGCCGTGGCCCAGGCCGAGGCGGGCGCCGCCGTGGTGGCGCCCAGCGGCATGATGGACGGACAGGTCGCGGCGATCCGCGCCGGACTGGACCGTGCGGGACACGACCAGGTGCCGATCCTGGCGTACGCGGCCAAGTACGCGTCCGCCTTCTACGGGCCCTTCCGCGAGGCGGCCGAGGGCGCACCGATGTTCGGCGACCGTTCCGGTTACCAGCAGGATCCCGCCAACGCGCGCGAAGCGCTGCGTGAGGTCGCGCTGGACGTGGCCGAGGGGGCCGACATGGTGATGGTCAAACCGGGCCTGGCCTACCTGGACATCGTGGCCAAGGTGGCGGAGGCCTCGCCGGTACCCGTGTCGGCCTACCAGGTCAGCGGTGAGTACGCGATGATCGAGGCGGCCGCGGAGCGGGGTTGGCTGGACCGGGAGCGGGTCATCATGGAGACCCTGACCTCCTATCGGAGGGCCGGGGCGGAGCAGATCCTCACCTACTGGGCGACCGAGGCCGCCCGCCTGCTGCGGTAACGCGAACAGGCCCACGTCCCGGTCGCGGTCCGCCGGGCTCGGGGCCCCACGACCACGAGGCCGCGCCAGGATCACGAGCACCACCGGGGAGGCTTCATGGCCGAGGTTCTGTACCGACGGAGGCGACGTCATGCGGCGGGCGGCATGCTCGAAGCCGCTCTAAGCTATGCCGAGCTCGGTTGGCCGGTGGCGCGAGGCACCTCGCCGGGGCAGGACCGCGCGTGCAGCTGTGACCGCATGGGATGTCCGGATCCGGCGGCCCACCCGGTGACGATGGCCTGGGGGATGGAGGCCAGCACCGACGCCGACACCATCCGCCGATGGTGGACGGCCGCCCCCGACGCGAACATCATCCTGCCCACCGGTCGGGTGTTCGACGTGTTCGACGTACCGAGGGAGGCGGGGGTGATGGCGTTGGCCCGCATGGACCGCTCGGGCGTCCCCGCGGGCCCTGTCGCGGCGATCGAGGCCTCCCGCTACCTGTTCTTCGTGGCCACCCGTTCCCCCGTGGACGAGGACGAGTGGTGGTCCTGCCATCTGGACTGCGTGCCCGAGTCCGTGGAGGAGATGCCCGGCCTGCGCTGGCACTGTCGCGACAGCTTCGTGCTCGGAGCCCCGTCCCTGCTCCCCTCCGGTCGGAGGGGCACGTGGATCCGTCCCCCACGCGACACGGGCGGCGGCACGGTGCCCCTTCCCGATCCCATCGCGGTGCTCTCGATCCTCGTCGACGCCAGCGAGGAGTTCCCCGGCTAGGGGCCCCACGGCCACCGGGCCGGGGACCGCGGGAGCCCCGCTGTCGGGTGCGAACCCCCATGGCGGCCCCGGAACCGATCACGGTCGACGGGTTCAGAGCCCGATCTCCTCGGCGTTCACGACCACGCCGTCCTCGTCGCTGTAGAGCCATTCGCCCGGGACGAAGGTGACGTCGCCGAAGGTGACCGGCACGTCCAAGCGCCCGGCGCCGTCCTTGACGGACTTGCGCGGGTTGGATCCCAGCGCCTTGACCCCCAGGTCGAGTCCTCCCAGGGCGCGGGTGTCGCGGACCGCGCCGAAGATCACCACTCCGGCCCATCCGTTGGCCACGGCGGACTCGGCGATCATGTCGCCCATCAGGGCCGAGCGCAGCGAACCGCCGCCGTCCACCACCAGGACCGCACCCTCGCCGGGGGTGTTGAGGACCTGCTTGACCAGGCCGTTGTCCTCGTGGCACTTGACGGTGCGGATGCGGCCGAAGAACGCCGTGCGCCCGCCGAACCGACGGAACTGTGTGGAGCAGCTGCGCAGGGTGTCGCCGTGGTCGTCGATGAGGTCCGCGGTGGAGAGGTTCGGGGTCATGATGGCTCCGGTCTCGGAAAACGGGTGTGCGCCCCAAGTTACTCGTCGGTACCGCAGGATCCTCCGTCGGTGCCGCTTCTTCGCTCTCTTTCGTGACCGTCGCGCCTTTCGGGTCCGGAGGGGGCCGGTCGATGACAGGATGATCCCCATTCCGTCATCAGCTCGTGGGAATCCCGTCATCTTCGGCGGGACGCCGCTCTGCTTCGCATGCGCGCGGCCCCTCCCCGTACGACCCCCTGGAGAGAGATGCTCTCTGACGTCTTCGCCCTCAGTGCCGCCTGGTCCCGGACCGTGATCGAGTTCGCGGCGGATCTCCCTCCCTGGCTACAGAGCACCGCCCACGCGGGCACCGATCTCCTCCTCGGCGTGTTCGCGATCCTCTTCCTGGCCTCCTGGTGGCGGGCCAGGTCCGTGGGGCCGCGGCTGGTCGGCCTCGCGCTCATCGCCCCCGTGGCCACCGTCATCGCCTACGCGGTCAGCCGCACGGTCAAGTCCTTCTTCGAGCAGATGAGACCCTGCCAGGCCATGACCGACCTGGTCACGATCGCCACCTGCGACCCGGTCGGGGACTGGTCCTTCCCGAGCAACCACTCCGCGATCGCGGGCGCCGCCGCCGCGGCCCTGGTCCTGGCCTGGCGACGTGTCGCCGTCGCCGCCGTCCTGCTCGCGGTCCTGGAGGCCTTCTCCCGTGTCCTGGTCGGTGCCCACTACCCGCACGACGTCACGGTGGGGCTCCTCCTCGGCGCCTCCGTGTCCGCCCTGGTCTGCCTGGCCGTGTCCCGTCCGATGACGGGGGTCGTGGACCTGCTCGCCCGCGACGCACGACTGCGCCCTCTGGTGCGGACCGACCGGCCTGCACCGGACCTGGTCGGGCGACCCGTGCCGGAGACCGTCCCCGAGAACGAATCCCGGGTCGGCGGGGTCTGAGCGCCCTTCCGTGGCCCGCTCCCGACCCCCGGGGCGGGTCACGGCACCGCCGCGGGGCACAGCTGAGACACTGGTGAGGTGGGTACTCAACAGACTTCAGCAGAGCTTTTCCAGCGTGCCTCCGCCGTCGTCCCCGGTGGGGTCAACTCGCCGGTACGCGCCTTCGGCGCGGTCGGGGGCACACCGCCCTTCTTCGTCAAGGGGGAGGGTCCCTACCTCACCGACGCCGACGGGCGCCAGTACGTCGACCTCGTGTGCTCCTGGGGGCCGCTCGTCCTGGGCCACGCCGCCCCCGCGGTCGTGGAGGCCCTCCACGGCGCGGTCTCGGCGGGAACCTCCTACGGAGCGCCGACCCCCGGTGAGGTGGAGCTCGCGGAGCTGATCGTCGGACGCACCCCCGTGGAGAAGGTCCGTCTCGTCAACTCCGGGACCGAGGCCACCATGTCCGCGATCCGTCTCGCGCGTGGTTTCACCGGACGCAGCAAGATCGTCAAGTTCGCGGGCAACTACCACGGTCACGTCGACGCGCTCCTGGCCGCCGCGGGGTCGGGTCTGGCCACCTTCGCCCTTCCCGACTCCCCGGGGGTGACGGGCGCCAGTGCGGCCGACACCCTCGTGCTGCCCTACAACGACGTCGAAGCCGTCGAGAACGCCTTCGCCGAGCACGGCGACGAGATCGCCTGTGTCATCGCCGAGGCCTGCCCGGCCAACATGGGCGTCGTTCCGCCCAAGCCCGGGTTCAACGCCCGTCTCAAGGAGATCGCCCACGCCCACGGCGCCCTGCTCGTCCTGGACGAGGTCCTCACCGGTTTCCGTGTGAGCGACTCGGGATGGTACGGCTTGGAGGGAGTCGCCCCCGACCTCATGACCTTCGGCAAGGTCATGGGCGGCGGTCTGCCGGCGGCCGCTTTCGGAGGCCGTGCCGAGATCATGGACCGCCTGGCCCCCAACGGCCCGGTCTACCAGGCGGGCACCCTTTCGGGGAATCCGCTGGCCACCGCCGCGGGGCTCGCCACGCTGCGCGGTGCCACACCCGAGGTCTACGCCCACATCGACAAGGTTTCCGGGCAGGTCAGGGAGGAGG
>CALGOD010001021.1 GCA_937957845.1 uncultured Nocardiopsis sp. | reverse complement strand
ACGTGGTGCGCACGCTGGAGGAGCGTGGCGCGATCTTCGTGGAGGAGACCGAGGAGGTGCCCGAGGGCGCCATCGTCATCTTCTCCGCGCACGGTGTCGCCCCGGTCGTACACCAGGAGGCCGAGCAGCGCGGCCTCAAGACGATCGACGCGACCTGCCCACTGGTCACCAAGGTCCACAAGGAGGCCCAGCGCTTCGCCGCCGAGGACCGCGACATCATCCTCATCGGCCACGTCGGTCATGAGGAGGTCGAGGGCACCAGCGGTGAGGCCCCCGAACACATTCAGATCGTGGAGGGCCCCCACGAGGTCGACAAGGTCCAGGTCCGCGACCCCGACAACGTGTCGTGGCTGTCCCAGACCACCCTGTCGGTCGACGAGACCAACCAGACCGTCGACGCCCTGCGTAAGAAGTTCCCGAACCTGCTCGACCCGCCCAGCGACGACATCTGCTACGCCACCTCCAACCGCCAGGACGCCGTCAAGGCGATGGCCCCCGAGTGCGAGCTGGTCATCGTGGTCGGCTCCGACAACTCGTCGAACTCGGTGCGCCTGGTGGAGGTGGCCCTGGACGCCGGTGCGAACGCCGCCCACCTGATCGACAACGCCTCGCTGATGGACGACTCCTGGCTGGAGGGCGTGACCACCGTCGGTGTGACCAGCGGCGCCTCCGTACCGGAGATCCTGGTGCGCGAGCTGCTCGACAAGCTGGCCGGCCACGGCTACGGCACGGTCACCCCGGTGACGACCGCCGAGGAGAAGCTGACCTTCTCGCTGCCCAAGGAACTGCGCCGCGACCTGCGCGCCGAGTAGCACCACACGAGCCCGTAGAAGAAGCGCCCGGCCGGTTCCTCCGGCCGGGCGCTTCGTGATCGGGGAACTCAGTCCGTCCCGTCGTCCTCCTCGGCGGGCTCGGCGTCCCGCTCGGAGTCGGTCTCCAGGGCCGAGGCCAGTCGGGCCAGCTCGTCCAGTTCGGTGGGGCCCGAGACGACCAGCGTCACGCCCTCCTCGCGTAGCACGAGGGCACCCCACTCCTCGGAGGAGTGGTGTTCCCACTCGCGGCCGGCCACGGCGACCGTGCCGACCTCCTCGGCGCCCTTGGCCCGCTCCGCCACGACGCGGTCCGGATCGGCGTCGCTCTGGGTGAACATGGCGTGACTGTCCTTCGGGGTGGCGAAGCCCACGCTCCACTCGACCGGTCCGGTCACGTTCACCGTGGAACTGGTGGGCGTCCACCCCTCCTCCACCAGCTCGGTGGAGGGCACCGTCACCGGATAGTCCGCCGACTCCCGCAGGACGTCGGCGTCGGGTCCGTAGTTCACTGACGGGATGTGCTCACCCGAGCGTGTGGACACCACCCACGCCAGGATCAGGACGATGCCGACGATGATCCCGAGGGAGATGGCGTAGTTCTTGAAGGTCGCGCTGGACCGGCTGTACTCACTCATGTCACATCCAGCTTGCCGCAGGTCCCCGGCTGCGCGGACCCGGGGTGCGGTGAGCGACCGGCCCGTGGAGCCCTGCCCTTGGGCGGTTCTTCGGACCCACGCCCGTTCCGGCCGTGTCCGACCTCACCGTTCTTCGCGCTCGGGTTCGAGTCGGGTGAGCAGCCGTGTGATGTCGTCGGCGAGTTCGCGCGCCTCGGCGTCCTCCAGGCGCACCACCTCGGCGACGGCGAGCAGCATGGCGCCGCTGACCACGATGATCAGCGCCTCGTTCACCGGTTCGTCCGCCTTGCGGTACAGCGCCACGTTGCGGTCGGTCCACTGGGTGAGCCGTGACCGCAGCCGGTGGTCGAAACCGGGAGGACCGTCACCGCTGAAGAACAGCCGCGTGGTCTCCCGTTCCTCGATGCATCCGAGCAGGTAGGCGTGTGCGGCGATGTTCATCAGCCGGGTGGGGTCGCTCTCCCCCTCGGCCCGGGCGGCCAGGACCGCCTGGTGGGTGCGGTCCTGCTGGCGTTGCTGGAACTCCTCGTACAGAGCGAGGTAGAGGTCGGCCTTGCCGGTGAAGTGGTGGTAGAGACTGCCGACACTGGCGCCGGCCAGGGCCACGACGTCGCTCACCCCCGCCTTGGCGAAGCCGACAGTGCGGAACACCTGGGCTGCGGCCTTGAGCAGTGCACCGCGGGTGGCCGCGCCGCGCGGGGAGACCCGTGCGGGCTTCGCGGGCTTGTCCATCTTGTCCACTGTCACACCCTCACTCCAGATCCGGGGGGATCCCGCCAGGGTAGACCTTCCCCGCTCTCCTGCGGCAGAGCCGGGCGGCGCCACGGGTACCCGTGGCAGGTCGGGGATCACGTCGGGTGACTACCCTAGGGCGTGTTCGCCGCCCTGTTTCCCGATGGAAGGTGTCACGTCCATGTCGCAGCCCAGCAATCCGCAGCCCGCAGCGCCCGACCGGAACCTTGCTCTGGAGCTGGTCCGTGTCACCGAGACGGCGGCGCTGGCCGCCGCGCGCTGGGTCGGCAAGGGCGACAAGATCGGCGCGGACGGCGCGGCGGTGCGCGGTATGCGGTACATGATCAGCACCGTGTCGATGAACGGCACCGTGGTGATCGGCGAGGGCGAGAAGGACAACGCCCCCATGCTCTACAACGGCGAACGCGTCGGCGACGGTGGCGGCCAGGAGTGGGACGTGGCGGTCGATCCGATCGACGGCACCACCCTGACCGCCATGGGCATGCCCAACGCCGTCTCGGTGATCGCGATGAGCCCGCGCGACACCATGTTCGACCCGTCCGCGGTGTTCTACATGGAAAAGCTCGCCACGGGGCCCGAGGCCGCCGACGTGGTGGACATCGCCGCCCCGGTGGCCGACAACATCCGTGCCGTGGCACGTGCCAAGGGCAAGTCGCCCCAGGACGTGACGGTCGTCATCCTGGACCGCCCCCGCCACGAACAGATCGTGCAGGACGTGCGCGACGCCGGCGCCCGCATCAAGTTCATCACCGACGGCGACGTGGCGGGCGCCATCATGGCGGCCCGTGCCGGTACCGGGGTGGACCTGCTGCTGGGCATCGGCGGGACCCCCGAGGGGATCATCACCGCGTGCGCGATGAAGTGCCTGGGCGGCGTCATCCAGGGGCGCCTGTGGCCCAAGGACGAGGAGGAGCGTCGCAAGGCCATCGACGCGGGGCACGACCTGGGCCGCGTACTGTACACCGACGACCTGGTCCGTTCCGACGACGTGTTCTTCGCCGCGACCGGCATCACCGACGGGGAGCTGGTCGGCGGGGTCCGCTACGAGTCCTCCCGCGTCATCACCGAGTCTCTGGTCATGCGCGGACGCAGCGGCACCGTCCGTCAGATCTTCAGTGAGCACCGCCTGGGCAAGCTCTCCGCCTACAGCGGTGTGGATCTGACCTCCGCCCCCTACCGTGGCGAGGAGCCCTTCTCGGCGCCCTGAGCGGCCCGGCCGACAGCGCGGGGGCGACCCCAAGGGTTCCCCCACCCGCACCGTCTCCCGTGGGGTCGTCTTCGGTGCCGAAGGCGACCACGCGGGATCCCGGAGGACGGGCGGGCCACCGCACCGGGCGGCGCCCCTCCGACCACCCGTCCCTGTCCGGATCGCCCGAGGGACCACCGAGGTCACCGAACGGGCCACCAGGACGCACGTGCCGCGCCACCCGGCACCTTCTGTTTCCGCGCGGCCGACACGGAACCTCCAGGTCTCCGGGACGCCCACCACGCGAAAAGAGCGCCGACAGCGAACCACACCCGGTCGACCCGGCATCAGAGCCAATGTTGGCCGCGCGGTCGCGCGCGGAGTACATCCTCGTCGGAGGTCCGATGTCCTACCCCGATCCCCCACAGCAGCCCCAGTGGCAGCCGCAGCAGCCCGGGCAGCCTGGTCAGGGTTTCCCTCCGCCGCAGGTCCCGGGCGGGCAGTACGCGGGCCCCGGTACCCCCGGCGGTTTCGGAGGCCCGCCCGGAGGTCCGCCGCCCGGCGTCCCTCACCCGGGTGGGCATGTGCCGCCCCGGGGCGGCGGCAAGAGCAAGTGGTGGTTGATCCCGGCCGCCGCGGGCACGGCCGTCGCCGTGATGGCCGCGACCGTGTGGGCCACCGTCTCCCTGGTCAGCTTCGGCGGGCCCCAGCCCGAGGAGATGCTCCCGGGCAACGCGATCGCCTTCGCCAAGATCGACCTGTCGATCGACGGTTCCCAAGCGATGGAGCTCATCCAGTTCATGGACCGACTTCCGGACGAGCTCACCGAGGAGGTGGACCAGCCGGACGGCGACATGGCGCACCTCTTCGCCGAGGCTTTCGTCGGGGCCTTCCCCGAGGCCGACCAGTCCGACGTCGAGGAGTGGATCGGCCAACGGGTGGGCGCCGCCGTGTGGCCCACCAGTGGTGCCGCCGAGGTCGAGGAGGGAACGGGGGTGTCCGTGGCCATCGCGCTCGCGGTGGACGACGAGCGTTCGGCCCACGAGGAGTTGGAGGCGCTGAGCCGCGCCCACGACGACCTGTACTTCGAGGTGGTCGACGACTTCGTCCTGCTCACCCCCTCCGAAGCCGCTCTGGACGACCTGCGGGCGCAGGTGGACGAGCACGGCTCCCTGGACGACTCGGAGGTCTTCTCCGGGGACATGGCCGACCTGCCCGGCGGCAGCCTGGCCGTGGGCTGGGCCGACTACCAGCGCATGTTGCAGGTCGAGGAGATCTCCCGTGAGATCGGGGCCGAGCTGCTCGCTGAGACCAGTGATATGACAGGTCGGGCGACCGCGTCCCTGCGGGTGGACGGCGACTACCTGGAGGCGAGGGTGGACGTCTTCGACTTCGTCGTGGACGGCACCGACATGGCGTGGCTGGCCGAGACCCCCGGCACGAGTGTGGCGGCGTTGGAGTCCCTGCCCGAGAGCACGGTCATCGCCTTCGGCACCCGTGGTCTGGACACCGCTCTGGCCGACGCCTACGAAAGTCACATGCTCCCGTTCATCACCAGCACCGGCCAGCGGGAGGAGTTGGATCGCGAGTTCAACAGGATGGGCGCCCCGCTGCCGGACGGTTTCACCCAGCTGCTGGGGACCTCCACCGCGTTCGGTGTCACCGACATCGACCTGGACGGTTTCTTCGGCTCCTCCTACGGCGGTGGAGAGGAGATGTCCTTCCAGTACCGCGCGGTCGGCGGAGACGAGACGGTGCTGGGCGAGGTCGTCGAGAGCATGATCGCCGACCCCTACGCCACTCCTCCGGGGGTGACCACCGATGGCGACACGGTGGTGGTGTCCCAGGGCAGCAGCGCCACCGGACGCCTGGGCGACGACGCGGTCTTCCAACAGACCATGCAGGAGATGGACGACGCGGTGGTCGCCGGGTTCTTCGACATGCGCCGGGTGCTGACCGACTCCGATGCGCGGGATCCCGACCAGTGGGGGGCTCTGGGGTTGGCTCTGAGCGTCACCGAGGAGGGGCGGCGCACCAGCCTCGAACTGCGGTGGGCGCCCAGCGGCGGCGCGTAGCCGTACACCGGTAGGGGCACGGTAGGCATCGGGGCGGGGAGGCCGGGGGCCTTCCCGCCCCCGGTCCTTCCCGGCCGGACCGAGGACCGCCGGTACGGCTCAGTCGACGACGCGGCGGCGCATCTGGAACGCGGCCAGGAACCACATCAGGACGATGAAGCCCAGCAGCACACCGACGTGCACCAGCGCCGAACCCGCGTCCATCCCGCCGAAGACCGCTCCTCGGATCAGCGCGACCGCGTGGTAGAGCGGGTTGGCCATGGCCGCGGTCTGCACCCAGTCGGGCAGCTCGGTGAGCGGGAAGAACGTGCCCGCCACCAGGAACAGCGGGGTGAACAGGCCGCTGAACACGTAGTCCATGGACCGTACCGAGCTGATCACCGCGGAGATCCAGATGCCGAAGAGGGCGAAGGCGAATCCCGCGAGGAAGGCCACGAACGGCACCAGCAGCATGCCGAGGCCGGGGCGCAGGCCGAACCCGACCGCCACCAGCAGTGGGACGCATCCGTAGACGCCCGAGCGCATCGCCAGCCACAGCGCCTCGCCGGTCACGAGTTCGCGCACGTCCACGGGCGCGGCGAGGATGCCCTCGTAGGTGTGCAGGAAACGGCGTTTGATGAAGGTGTTGATGACGGCGGGCATCATCGACTGGAACATGACCGACACCGCCACGATGCCGGTACCGAGGAAGTCGATGTAGCTGTACCCGGCCAGGGTTCCGATGAGGGCGCCCATGCCGAAGCCGAAGCACAGCAGGTAGAGGGTCGGCTCCACCACCGCGGCGAAGGTGGTCGCCCGCCAGGACTGGCCGTACAGGATCCACTCGCGGGCGATGACGCCCATGACCGCGTCGGCCTCGAACCGGCCCGGACGCGCGTGGACCTCCGGTCGGGCGTCCTCACGGGCCTGCTGTCGAAGGTTCACTCCACCGTCTCCCCTGTGAGAGTGACGAACACGTCTTCGAGGTTGGCGGCCCGGCGTTGTGGGGCGCCCAGGCGATCGCGCAGGGAGTCGGGCAGCTTCTCGGCGCGCAGGACCGACACGGTGGTGCCGGTTCTGCGGGTGGTGAAGCCGTGGCCGTGGACGAGGGTCTCGACGGCGCCCGGACCCTCCGGGCCCGGCTGGTACTCCTCCACCGTGGCACCCGCGTACGTGGCGACGAGGTCGGCGGGTGCGCCGCGTTCGACGATCCTGCCCCCGGCCATGAGCGCCACCTCGTCGGAGAGGCGTTCGGCCTCCTCGATGTAGTGCGTGGACATCAGGACGGTGACCCCCTCCTCGCGCAGGGCGGAGATGACCCCCCACAGGTCCTGGCGCACCTGCGGGTCCAGTCCCACGGTGGGTTCGTCCATGAGGACCAGTTCGGGACGGTGCAACAGGGCGCGGACGATGAGCAGTCGACGGCGCATGCCCCCCGACAGGTCGTCCACCTGGGTCGCGCCCCGGTCGGAGAGCTGGGCCAGCCGCATGGCCCGGGCGATCGCCTCCCTGCGCCGGTGGCGCGGAACCCGGTAGAGGTAGGAGAACATCCGCAGGTTCTGCTCGACGGTGAGCTCCTCGTCGAGGTTGTCGTGCTGGGGGACGACGCCCATGCGGGCGCGCACCCACTTGGACTCGGCGGGAACCTCGTGGCCGAGGATGCGGATCTCGCCCTCGTCCGCCAGGGACTGGGCGGTGAGCATCCTCATGGTGGTGGACTTGCCCGCGCCGTTGGGCCCGAGGAGGCCGAGGACGACGCCCTGGGGTACGTCCAGGTCGAGTCCGTCCACGGCCGTCAGAGAGCCGAAGCGCTTGACGACGCCCCGGAGCAGCAGCGCGGGCACGGCCGGCCCCTCGTTCCGGGTCCTGGTGGCGCTCCCGCTCGGGCTGCGACCGAGGTCATGTGTGGTCATTGGCCCACGGTAGACGCCGGTCAGGACGATTTTCCACTGGTTTTCGCCCCGTCCCGGCAAACGTGGACCTCCCCTGACAAGTCTTTGCACCCGACCTGGAACGCCTGCCCGGCACGGTTCCGGAGGGTGGAGTCGCCCCTCAGAGGGCCTCCCTCCGAGTGGTCCGACACGCGCGGGAAGCCCCTCCTTCCAGGGCAGTGACCGCACCCGGTTCCCGAGCCCGGGGACCGCCGTGCCGGACCTCCCCGCAGGCGGAGGCTCCCTTAGGGTTGGCGGTGTGAGTGAGCAAGTTCCCCCCGAGCGGCTCCGTGCCTCCAACACCGACCGTGAACGTGTCCTGAGGGTTCTACGCGACGCCACCGCGGACGGTCGTTTGGACCTGGAGGAGTTCGAGGAGCGCTCGTCCCTCGTGCACGAGGCCCGTGTCCTGGGCGATCTGCCCGGAGTCACCGCCGACCTGCTGCCCGCCGAGCAGCAGCCCATCCGGCTGGACCCGCAGCCCGCCCTCGGGGTGTTCGGCGCGGTCGAACGCAAAGGCCGCTGGGTGGCCTACCCGAACGAGCACGTGGTGGCCTTCGTCGGCCGTGTCGAGATGGACATGCGCGAGGCGCTGCTCATGCACAACCACCACCGGATGACCGTGACGGCGATCCTGGGCCGTGTGGAGATCGATGTTCCCGAGGGCGTCGAGGTACGACTGAAAGGTTGGTCGTTCCTGGGCAGACGGGGCACCACGGCCCGTCGTTCGGACATGTCCCATCCCCCCGTGTTGGAGATCGACGGCTTCTCGCTCTTCGGGGTGGTGCGCGTGCGCGCGCCCAAGCGCCGACGTCTGCTCGGCCTATGGCGTCGGGAGCGCCGGCGCGGCATCGGCTCCTGAACCGGGCCCTGCGAGGAGCGCGGGTCCGCGGTCCTCGGACGCCGCCCCTCCTCGTCCGGGTTCGACCGTCCCACGGGACACGTGGACGGGAACACGCGGACGGTCCTGGAGTACGGCGGTCCCTCACTGTCAACATGATGCGCGCAACATCGCCAACCCAGGGTGAGGTGGCGGTGTGCTCCCCTGCGTCTGGCAGGCTGGGAGTCACAGGTTTTCCCAGGAGGGATGGGGTGCAATGAGCGAGTTCCGTATCGAGCACGACTCGATGGGTGAGATCAAGGTTCCGGCCGAGGCCAAGTGGCGTGCCCAGACGCAGCGTGCCATCGAGAACTTCCCGATCTCCGGCCAGGGTCTCGAAGGCGCCCACATCGCCGCCCTGGGCCAGGTCAAGGCCGCCGCGGCCAAGGTGAACGCCGAACTCGGCGTGATCAGCGAAGAGATCGGCAGGGCCGTGCGCGAGGCCGCCCTGGAGGTGGCGGAGGGCAAGTGGAACGACCAGTTCCCCATCGACGTCTTCCAGACCGGTTCGGGCACCTCCAGCAACATGAACACCAACGAGGTCGTGGCGTCCTTGGCCACCGAGCGCCTGGGCGCTCCGGTGCACCCCAATGACCACGTCAACGCCTCGCAGTCGTCCAACGACGTGTTCCCCTCCTCCATCCACATCGCCGCCACCTCCGCCGTCCTGAACGACCTGGTCCCGGCGCTGCGTCACCTGGAGCGGGAGCTGACCCGCAAGGCGACCGAGTTCGCCTCCGTGGTCAAGAGCGGCCGCACGCACCTGATGGACGCCACCCCCGTCACCCTGGGTCAGGAGTTCGCCGGATACGCCGCCCAGGTCCGTTTCGGTGTGGAGCGTGTGGAGGCCGTCCTGCCCCGCGTGGCCGAGCTCCCGCTGGGCGGCACCGCCGTCGGCACCGGCATCAACACCCCCGAGGGCTTCTCCGCCCGGGTCATCGCCGAGATCGCCGAGAACACCGGTCTGCCCCTGACCGAGGCGCGCGACCACTTCGAGGCGCAGGGCGCCCGCGACGGTCTGGTCGAGCTCTCCGGCCAGCTGCGGACCATCGCGGTCGGCTTCGCCAAGATCGCCAACGACATCCGTTGGATGGGCTCCGGGCCGACCACGGGTCTGGGCGAGATCCTGCTGCCCGACCTGCAGCCCGGGTCCTCGATCATGCCGGGCAAGGTCAACCCGGTCCTGTGCGAGACCATGCTCCAGGTCTCCTCGCAGGTCGTGGGGAACGACGCCGCGGTGGCCTTCGGCGGCGCCAGCGGCAACTTCGAACTGAACGTGCAGCTGCCGATGATGGCCCGCAACGTGCTGGAGTCGATCCGTCTGCTGGCCAACGTCTCGCGTGTGTTCGCGGACCGTTGCGTGGCCGGGATCGAGGCCGACGTCGAGCAGTGCCGTGTCTACGCCGAGTCCTCGCCGTCGATCGTCACGCCGCTCAACCGCTACATCGGCTACGAGGAGGCCGCCAAGGTCGCCAAGCAGTCGCTGAAGGAGAAGAAGACCATCCGCGAGGTGGTCATCGAGCGTGGCTACGTCAAGGACGGCAGGCTCACCGAGGCACAGCTGGACGAGGCCCTCGACGTGCTGAAGATGACCAACTCCCAGCGGTCCCGGTAGGCGACACCGTACGGCGGTCGGCTCCGGCGAGCCGACCGCCCACGGCCGGAAGCGACCACGGGGCGCCCCGCGCGTGCGGGGCGCCCCGTGGTCGGTCGAGGAACCTTCCGCGTGCGGGAAGCGTCCGACATTCTTGAACAGAGCACCCGAAAGGCCCGCCTTCGAGAGGGCAGTACATGTCGAGCAACAGCGACAGTGAACGTATCGTCGCGAACCGCTACATCCTGCGGCGCGAACTCGGACGCGGCGGTATGGGCGTGGTGTGGGAGGCCTTCGACCCTGCCCTGGACCGCGTCGTCGCGATCAAACAGGTGCTCCTCCCCGACCACTTCACCGACTCCGAGCGTCAGGACGCACACGCCCGGGTCCGGCGGGAGGCCCGGTCGGCGGCGCGGATCAGCCACCCCACCGTGATCACCATCCACGACGTCTTCGAGTACGAGGGCAACCCGTGGGTGGTCATGGAGCTGGTCGAGGGCGGTTCCCTCCAGGACCGGCTCAACGAGCGGGGCGCCCTGCCGCTGGAGGAGGTCGCCGAGATCGCCGAGTCCCTGCTCAAGGCGGTGGACGCGGCGAACGCCGTCGGGGTCCTGCACCGGGACATCAAGCCGGGGAACATCATGATGTCCCTGGACGGCCGGGTGATCCTCACCGACTTCGGCATCGCCACGATGGAGGGCGGGCCGAGCATCACCCGTACCGGTGCGCTGATCGGCTCCCCCGAGTACATGCCGCCGGAGCGGTTGGAGGGCGGACCGGCCGAGCACAGGGGCGACCTGTGGAGTATCGGCGTGACCCTGTTCGCGGCGGTGGAGGGCACGTCCCCGTTCCGTCGGGACAGTCTCACGGCGGCGATCGCCGCCGTGATCTCGGCGCCGCTGCCTCCCATGACCCGTGCCGGGTGGTTGGAGCCGGTCATCCTGGGGTTGTTGGAGCGCGACCCGGACCGACGGCCGACCGTGGAGCAGGCACTGTCCATGCTGCGCGAGCACCGCGGTTCGGGGGGCGGCAGTGGGCCGGGGGGCGGCAGTGGTCCGCAGAGCCCCCTTCACTCGCCGAGCGGCGGATATCCCGGGACCAGGCCGTTGGAAGGCCATCCCTACATACGGACCCCGTTGCCGCGGCCCCCGTCCCCCACCGGTCCCGTCGGCGGGGTCACCGGAATCCACGGGGCGGCGGAATCCGAAGGACCGTACAGGCCGACCGGGCCGACCGGGCCGATGACCCCCGCGCCGCCCTTCCCCCCCGGCCACCGCCCCCCTGCGGCCCCTCCCTACCACCACCGGTCGACGCACTCGCAGTCGATGCACGCGGCGGGACACGGCGGACACGGCTTTCCGGGTGGTCCGGGCGGTCCCGGTTCCACCACGGGGCCGCTCTACTCAGGCGGGTCCCCCGGGTCGGGAAACGGCAAGGTGCTCCTGGGTGTGGGCGCCGGGGCGGTGGCGGTGCTGCTGCTCGTCACGGTCGTGACCGTGGTCCTCCTGCGCTCGGCCGGGGATCCCCTGGACGAGTCCTCCACCCTGGGCGTTCCTCCCGAGACCGCTGCTCCCCCGGCGGAACCCTCCCCCCACGGCGGTGATCAGGCCAACGCCGGTGACAACGGCGGCGAGCAGGACGACGACCGCTCTGAGGACACCGATCCACCCTCCTACGACGACATGGAGACCTTCCGGTCCCAGTGGTTCTCCCTGGAGTATCCGCAGGACTGGCAGGTCGACGACAGCCAGATCGACGAGACTCTGGTGGTGTTCATCGCCCCGGGCAACGACCACCAGGTGTGGGTGACGGGGTGGACGGAGGAGGAGTTCACCGGAAGCAGCGCGGAGTACCTGCGGGAGACCAAGGGCGGCACCGACGTGGACGGGGACGTCACGACCGGCTTCAGGGAACTGGAGTTGGAGGAGTTCGACGAGGACGACTTCCAGGACGGTTGGGACGTCGCCCTGTTGGAGGCCGACCTCACCAACGGCACCTGGCGTTCCCCCGAACGCCGCTTCTGGGCCTACGCCGTCAGTCTGGACTACGAGGGCAGCCGGGTGTTCTACCTGGTCAGCGTGAACGTCCCCCGTGAGGACGCCGACTACTACGACGACCTGCACGAGGATGTCATGGAGACGTTCAACCCGCACCTGTGAGCCGGCCGCCCCTGGAGTCGGCGGAGTCCTCACAGGAGGAAGGGGAACGGCCCCCGCGGTCGCGGAGGCCGTTCCTGTGGGGGTCGTCAGGACCCGGTGGGGAGACGTCCCTCGGATCGACGGGATCAGACGGGAGGTCGACTCAGT
>CALGOD010001020.1 GCA_937957845.1 uncultured Nocardiopsis sp. | reverse complement strand
GGGAGTAGGAGGTGTTGAACGTGGTGTTGAACCAGTTCAGGGCGGCGCGGGTCATCGTCGGTACCTCGGCGGCGAAGGCCAGGATCTGTCCGATGAGCATGGACCCCAGTGTGGTGAGGAACATCACCACCAGCAGCAGCACGAGCGACATCACCATCCCGGTGGCGATCCCACGCGGCCACCGGTGTCGGTGCAGCCAGTTGACCGCGGGCTCCAGCGCCAGGGCGAGGAACAACGAAATCAACAGCAGCATGATGAGGTCCCGCAGCTGCACGAACAGCCACAGTGCGATGCCGAAGGCCGTGGCGATCCACAGGGCCAGCATCATGGCACGGGGCAACCAGGTGGGCATACCGCCGACCCGGCCCGATCTGGGAGCATCGTGGTACGGGATGTTCGTGCGCAAACCCGATCTTCTTTCTGTGCGCGACCCACGAGGGGGTGTCCCCCGTGTGCCGTGTCCTTCCGGGGGCTCCTTTCGCCCGCCCGTCACCCTCCACCACCCTCAAAGGCCGCGCTTGGCGCGCAGTGCCTCCCGCCCGTCACCCTCCACCACCCTCAAAGGCCGCGTGCGGTGTTCCAGCGGTCGCTCCCGAGGGGCGCCACGGAAGGTCCCCACCGGGGACTGAGACGTGGGATGTCGACGCCGCGGATCGCCCCGTTCCCCCGAACCCGTCCTCGGGCTCCGTCGGCGTTCGGGTCGGCCCCGTCCTTGGGACGATAGCGTTCCCCGGGGACCGACGGGAACGCTGAACCGGTGCCCTCCCAGGCCTCTTCCGCACGCTGGAGTCGGGCAAACCCGCCCGGTCCGCTCAGTCGTCGTAGAAGACCCTCTCCATGACGGCGCGGGCCCTACGGGTGGCGCGCAGGTAGGACTCGGTCAGCTGCTCGCTCGGCCCCTCCCAGTCCCCCTCCTCGTCCTCTCCGCTGTGGTACCCCATCGCCTCCGCCACCGCCGCACGTACCCGCAGGTCCGTGGGCAGGGAGTCACCACCGCGGCCGCGCACCAGCATCACCGTCCCGCGCACGCGCGAGGCCAGCGTCCAGGCACGCGCCAGGACGTCGCCGTCCTCCTCGTCCACCAGGCCGACCGCCACAGCCGCCTCCAGCGCCTCCAACGTGCCCGTGGTCCGCAACCGCGGATACTCGTGGGCGTGACGCAGCTGGATCAGCTGGACGACCCACTCCACGTCCGACAACCCGCCCCGACCCAACTTGGTGTGCAGAGTGGGATCGGCTCCGCGCGGCAACCTCTCCGCCTCCATCCGCGCCTTGAGCTTGCGGATCTCCAACACCGCCGAGGAGTCGACGCCGCCCGTCGGGTAGCGGATCGGATCGACCAGCGCGGTGAACGCCTCACGCAACCGCGGGTCCCCCGCCACGGGCGTGGCGCGCAGCAGCGCCTGGCTCTCCCACACCTGGGACCAACGCTCGTAGTAGGCGGCGTAGGCGCCCAGGGTGCGCACCACCGGACCGTTGCGCCCCTCCGGACGCAGATCGGTGTCCACCTTCAGGGGAGGCTCCGCGGCGGGCATCTCCAACAGCCGCGCCAGCTCGCGCACGATCGCCAGCGCCTGCTTGGTCGCCGCGCCCGTGTCCACCCCGGGCAGGGGATCGTGCACGTACATCACGTCCGCGTCGCTGGCGTAGGTCAGCTCGCCACCACCGAACCGGCCCATCGCCACGACGCACACCCGCGTGAGCGGCTCGTCTCCGGACGCCGCCACCACACGGTTCTGGGCCAACCGCAGTGCGGCCTCCATGGTCACCGCCGCGATGTCGGTCAGCGCCGAGCCCACCTCCCTGACCGACGAGACCTCCAACAGGTCGGCGACGGCCGTGCGCAGCAGCTCGCGGCGGCGCAGCGCGCGCACCGCCGCGATCGACTCCTCGGCCGTGTCGTAACGGCGCTGGGCGGCCAACGCCTCGGCGGCCAGCACCTTCGGGTCACGGCGCACCAGGTCGGTGTCGTCGGCCAGCGTCGCGACGAAACCGGGAGAACGCAGCAGTAGATCCGTCACGTAGCGGCTCGTGCCCAGCAGCCATGCCATGCGCTCGGCCACCCGCACGTCGTCCCGCAACAGACGCAGATACCACGGCGTGGTGCCCAGTGCCTCACTCACCTGACGGAACCCCAGCAATCCCGCGTCGGGGTCGGGCGCGTCGGAGAACCAGCCCAGCATCACCGGCAACAGGGTCCGTTGGATCGCCGCCCGCCGCGAGATGCCCGACGTCAGCGCCTCCAGGTGACGCAGGGCCCCTCCGGGGTCGGCGAACCCCAACGCCTCCAGACGGTCCCTGGCCTGCTCCGGCGACAGTCGCGCCTCGTCACTCGGCAACTGGGCGACCGCGTTGAGCAGGGGCCGGTAGAACAGCTTCTCGTGCAGGCGCCGCACATCCGACGACACCCGACGCCGCGCGTCGGTCAGCTCCCTGACCGGGTCGGAGGTGAACCCCAGCGCGCGTCCCAGCCGGCGCAGCCGCTCGGACCCCTCCTCCACGGCGTGGTCGGGCATCAGATGCGTGCGCCGCAGCCGCTCCAGCTGCAACAGGTGCTCCAACCGTCGAAGGAACCGGTAGGCCTCTTTCAACCCGGCCGCGTCGGTACGGCCCACGTACCCGTGTTCGGACAGCGCGGCCAGCGCCTCCAGGGTGTTGCCCGACCGCAGACGCCGGTCCGTACGTCCGTGCACGAGCTGCAGCAGCTGGACGGAGAACTCGATGTCGCGCAGCCCGCCCCGGCCCAGCTTCAGCTCGCGCTCGGCCTCTCCGGCCGGGATGTGCGCCACGACCCGGCGGCGCATCGCCTGCACGTCCTCCACGAAACCCGGACGGCTCGCGGCGCTCCACACCATGGGGGAGATCATGTCCATGTAGGCCCGGCCCAGCTCCCTGTCGCCGGCGATCGGGCGGGCCTTGAGCAGTGCCTGGAACTCCCAGGTCTTGGCCCAACGCTCGTAGTAGGCGCGATGTCCCGACAGCGGACGCACCAGCGCCCCGTTGCGCCCCTCCGGACGCAGAGCCGGGTCCACCTCCCACAGGGTGCCCTCGGCGTCGGTCTCCGAGGGCAGGCGCATCATCGCCGTGGCCAGCCGGGTCGCCGCGCGCATCGCCCTCTGCTCGTCCACCGGCTCCCCCGAATCGGACGCCTCGGCCGGCTCGGCCACGAAGACCACGTCCACGTCGCTGACGTAGTTCAGTTCACGGCCGCCGCACTTGCCCAGGCCGATGACGGCCAGGCGACACAGGGCGGCGTCCTCGGGATGCTCGGCCCGGGCCACCGCCAAGGCGGCGTCCAGTACCGAGGCCGCCAGGTCGGCCAGTTCCGCGGCGACCTCGTCCACCGCGCACAGACCGCTGAGGTCCCGTCCGGCGAGGCGTAGCACCCGCTTGCGGTAGGCCACGCGCAGAAGACGCCGGAGGGAGGCGGGGGAGCCGTCCTCCGTCACGGTGGGGTCGGCGGTCGGCCGTGGGCTGTGGGGATCGGCGCCCACGGTGTGCATCAGCCCTCGGTGCACCTCGTCCGGTTCGGGCGAACGGGCCGCGTCGGCGCCCCGCAGTTCCCGCCAGTCTCCCGGGTGGCGCACCAGATGATCGGTCAGGGCCGTGCTGGTTCCGAGCACTCTGCTCAGCCGGTCACGCAGATCCCGATCCTCGCGCAGTGCGTCCAAGAGCGCCGCGGGGTCCGGGTCGGCCTCCAGGACCCGGAGCAGTCCCAACAGGGCCCGGTCGGGGTCGGGGGCCACGGAGAGGGCGGTGATGACGTCGGTGTCGGCTCGCACGTCCAGGCCGGCCTCCGTCAACAGACGCAGGGCCCGGGTGCTGTCGCTGAAGCCGCGCCTGGCGAGCGCACCCGCCGTGATGTTCGTTGTTCCGTCCCTTGCCACGCGTCAACGGTAACCGTGCGCTCCCCGGGCGGCCGCACACGGTCCTGGGACCGGTGTCCGTCCGGTGGGACGGCGGTCCCGCCGCCGCGGCGGACCCCTCGGGTGCGGGCGGGGCCACCAGGACTTCGAAGGTCCTCGTCCCCTGCGTCCGACGTGCGCCCGACGGGGAGTTCCCCCGAAGACGCACGTCGGAGCGTTGCGGTCTAGATGTCGTAGTAGAGCTCGAACTCGCGAGGGTGCGGTCGCAGGCGCAGGGAGTCGATCTCCTCGGTGCGCTTGAAGTCCACATAGGTCTCGATGAGGTCCTTGGTGAACACACCGCCTTCGAGGAGGAACTCGTGGTCGGCCTCCAGAGCCTCCAAGGCGTCGTCCAGGGACGTGGGAACGATCTTGATCGCCTGGGCCTCCACCGGGGGCAGCTCGTACAGGTCCTTGTCGACCGGCTCCGGCGGCTCGATCTTGTTGCGGACACCGTCGACACCGGCCATCAACATGGCGGAGAAGGCCAGGTAGGGGTTGGCCGACGGGTCCGGCACGCGGAACTCGATGCGCTTGGCCTTGGGGTTGGCGCCGGTCAGCGGCAGACGGATGCAGGCGGAGCGGTTGCGCTGGCTGTAGACCAGGTTGATCGGTGCCTCGTAGCCGGGGACCAGGCGGTGGTAGGAGTTCACCGTCGGGTTGGTGAAGGCCAGCAGCGCCGGCGCGTGCCTGAGCAGGCCGCCGATGTAGTAGCGGGCCGTGTCAGAGAGCTGGCCGTAGCCGGACTCGTCGAAGAACAGCGGCTCGCCGTCCTTCCACAGGCTCTGGTGGCAGTGCATGCCCGAACCGTTGTCACCGAACAGCGGCTTGGGCATGAAGGTGGCCGTCTTGCCCGCGGCGTTGGCGACGTTCTTGACGATGTACTTGTACAGCTGGACGGTGTCCGCGTGCTGGAGCAGGGTGCCGAACTTGATGCCGATCTCGGCCTGGCCCGCGGTGCCGACCTCGTGGTGCTGGAGTTCGACCTGGATACCGGCGTCGATCAGGGCGCGGACCATGTCCGAGCGCAGGTCACTGTAGTGGTCGACCGGCTCGACGGGGAAGTAGCCGCCCTTGTAACGCGGCCGGTAGCCGCGGTTGCCGCCCTCGATGGAGGAGCCGGTGTTCCAGGCGCCCTCGATGGAGTCGATCTCGTAGTAGCCGGTGTTGGACCGGGTCTCGAACTTGACGTCGTCGAAGATGTAGAACTCGGCCTCGGCGCCGAAGAAGGCGGTGTCGGCGACGCCGGAGCCGCGCAGGTAGGCCTCGGCCTTGCGGGCGACGTTGCGCGGGTCGCGGCTGTAGGACTCCAGGGTCAGCGGGTCGTGGACGAAGAACGTCATGTTCAGCGTCTTGTGCTTGCGGAACGGGTCCAGCACGCCGGTGGCCAGGTCGGGCAGCAGCAGCATGTCGGACTCGTGGATGGCCTGGAAGCCGCGGATCGAGGAGCCGTCGAACATCTGCCCGTCGGTGAACGTGGACTCGTCGACGTTCTCGACCGGTAGGGTGACGTGGTTCACGCCCCCGAACAGGTCCGTGAAACGTACGTCGAGGAACTTCACGTCCTCGTCCCGGATGTAGGCGAGTACCTCGTCGACGTTACTGAACACAACGAACCTCCGTACGGATGGCTGAGACGGCGGACCACGGCCCGCACCATCACGGACGTGTCGGGTCGAGCACCGCCTCCCGGCTTCGTCGTCGACGTTAGGAGGAGGTGGTTTCCGTGCCATGTCTCGATTGTTTCCTGCATGTTACGGAGTCGGATGTTTCCGCAGGACACACGGTATGAACAGGTGAGCGCGCCGCGTGGAAGGCGGGAACGGGGCGCTCCGCGACATCTGTTCCGGTCCCTGCCCCGAACGGGGGAACGCACTCCATGACGGCTCGGCCGCCCCGAAGACGAGCGGGGACATGACGCGGATACCGTGGAGACATGAGTGACGAGAGCCCGAGCAACGCCGCCACCACCCCCGGAGACGACTTCCGGTACCGGGGCAACCGTCTTGGTCTGCCCGAGAGCGGTAGCGGTTCGGTGCCCGGGGTCATGCGCCGCCTGACCGGCCTGGCCCTGGACTGGCTGCTGGCCCTCATGCTCGCCGGGACCGCCTACGGTCTGGGGATCGTCGGCTCCGGTGCGACCTCTCAGGAGGAGGTCGTCTCCCTGCTCAACAACACCGCCCTCGTTATCTTCGCGGCGATGAACATCCTCCTGCTGACCCTCTTCGGTACCAGCGTCGGCCGTCGTATCGTCGGCGTCGGCATCCGGGCCACCGGTGAGCGCTCCTGGCCCTGGTTCGTCTCCATGACGGTACGTACCCTGCTGTTGTGCCTGGTCATCCCCGCGGTGATCTACGACCGTGACACCCGAGGCCTGCACGACAGGGCCGCCGGAACGGTCGCCACCCGCTACTGACGTCGACGACAGTGGTGCCCCGAGCGGGGGAGGTATCCGCACGTATGTGCGCACATGCCCCGAGCTGCTGTTAACATCCGTTCATCGCCTGACCGGGGTCGGCCGAGATGGGCACGCTCTCCCGCGAGCCCCCGCCCCGGCTCCCGTCACCCCCTCCGAAGGTTCGCATGGCTGGAAAACGCTCTGCCCCCCGCCCCTCGGGCGCACTCAGCGCCATGCGGATGTCCGCGGGCCAATGGACCGCCTGTGTCGCCACGGCCCTGGCCATCATCGCCAGCCTCGGTGGCTACGGCTGGTACCAGGGGATCGTCGGCAACATCACCACCACACAGGTGGACACCGACGCCTGGGACCGGCCCACCAGTGTCGAGGGCGTGATGAACCTGCTCATCATCGGTTCCGACGTCCGTTCGGGGGAGAACGCCGACTACGGCGAGGCCGAGGGCGAGCGGCCCGACACCATGCTCATCGCCAGCATCAACGTCGACAATGGCGCGGCCACCCTGGTCAACCAGGCCCGTGACCTGGTGGTGGACCTGCCCGGTTGCGAGGCGGTCGAGGGCTACGAGGGGATGAACCCGCACAGCGGCATGATCAACTCCGCGATGACCTTCGGCGGCATCGGCTGCCAGTGGTTGGCCGTGGAGCAGGTCACCGGGGTGCACCTGGACCACTTCGTCATGATGGACTTCGCCGGGTTCAGGGACATGGTGGACGCCATCGGCGGCGTGGAGATGTGCATCCCCGAACCGGTCGACGACCCCAAGGCGCACCTGAAGCTGGACGCGGGTCTGCAGACGCTCGACGGTGAGGAGTCGCTGGGCTACGTGCGCTCCCGTTACGGCCAGGGCGACGGCAGTGACCTGTCGCGTATCGACCGCCAACAGGAGTTCATGGGCGCGATGCTGCGCCAGGTGCTCAGCAGTGAGGTCATGACCAGCCCCATGACCATCACCGGCTTCCTCCGCGCGGTCACCGACTCGGTCACCACCGACGAGGAGCTGACCGTCGAGACCATGACCGACATCGCCATCTCCATGCGCGAGGTCGATCTCGGCCGCATCCAGTTCGTCACCGTGCCCAACGGCCAGCACCCCGACGACACCAACAGGCTCATCATGAGGCAGCCCGATGCCGCCGAGCTGTTCGAGGCGATCAACTCCGGCACCTACCTGGAGGACGAGGAGAAGGAGGAGTCCGTCGAGGAGGCGCCCGACCCCGCGGAGATCTCCCTGGTGGTCCTCAACAACACCACCGTCGAAGGGCTGGCGAGCGAGGTGGAGGCGGTCCTGCTCGGTGAGGGGTACGACGTCACCGGTACGGGCAACCCGGTCGCACGCTTCCCCGAGGCCACGACGGTCTACTACGCTCCGGGACAGGAGGCCGCGGCCGACCTGCTGGCGGGATCGCTGGAGAACGCGCAGACCGCCGAGGAGGCGGGCCTTTCCCAGGACCTGGAACTGGTGATCGGGCAGGACTGGGCCGGTTTCGCCGGAGGGGACGGTTCCTCGGGGTCCGGCGTGTCCATCACCGAGGACCTGGGCGGGACCACCGCGGAGAAGAAGGAGAGCGCCTGCTGACTCGGGCTGACCGGTGGTGGGCTGACACAGTACGTACCTTCCGATAGCATCCGGCCGATACGTCCGTGTCGCCGCGTATGGTGCGCGCCTTCCCTCCGGCCGGACCGGCCCCTGTCCCATACCGAAGCGCAGGTTCCCCTTGGCTCCCAGAAACGTGTCCTTGGCATCCGTCGGGAAGATGAGTCTCGGCCAGTGGGTGGCGTGCGGGGCGACCGGCCTGCTCATCGCGGCCAGTCTGACTGTCTACGCGGGATACCGCGACGCCCTCGGCATCGACACCGAAGAGATCAACACCGACGCTTGGGGCGACCGCCCCGCACAGGTGGAGGGCGTTCACAACATCCTGCTGTTGGGCGTGGACACCGAGTCCGAAGGCAAACGCCCCGACGCACTGATCATCGTCAATATCAACGTTGACGAGAACGCCGTGACCATGGTCAATCTGCCTCGTGACCTCATCGTGGACATTCCTCCGTGTGAGCCGGTGGACGGATCCAGCGGATGGTCCGGTGGCCGGGACCAGATCAACCACGCCGCGACCTACGGCGGTATGGACTGCCTGGGCAAGACGGTGGAGTCGACGAGCGGCGTCCATCTGGACCACATGGTGCAGGTGGACTTCGCCGGGTTCGAAAGCATCGTGGACACCGTCGGCGGTGTGGAGATGTGCATCCCCGAACCGGTCGACGACCCCAAGGCCCACCTGACGTTGGACGCGGGGACGCAGACCCTCGATGGTGAGCAGGCCCTCGGACTGGCCCGATCACGGGACAGCACCGAGTTCAAGGACGACATGGGTCGCATCCAGAGCCAGCAGAGGCTGATGGGTGCTTTGATGCGTGAAGTGACCAGCGGTGAGTTCCTCGCCAGTCCGACCTCGGTCTACTCCTTCCTCGACTCGGTCACCGACAGTCTGACGATCGACGACGGGCTCACGGTGGACAAGATGGCGGAGCTGGTCATCGCCATGCGTGAGGTCGACCTGAGCCGGATGAACATGGTCATGGTGCCGGTGGTGGACTCGCGGACTCACGGGGGCAAGGTGGACCCCGCGGAGCCGGACGCCGGCGAACTGTTCGCCGCGGTGGCCGCCGGGGACGTGCTGCCGGAGGAGGGCGGGGACGACGAGGGGTCCGCGGGATCGGAGGAGTCCGGTGTCGAACCCGGCGACGTGTCCGTACGGCTGCTCAACAACACGGGGATCGACGGGCTGGCCCGACAGGTCGAACCGATCCTGGCCGGTGAGCACGGGTTCGACGTCACCGAGACCGGTAACCCCGGCGAGCGGCTGCCCGAAGCCACCACCGTCTACCACGGGCCGGACCGGCGTGCCCACGCCGAGGAGCTGGCCTCGGTCCTGGCCGTCGCCCAGCTGGAGGAGGTCCCCGACCTCGGGGAGGAAGTGGAACTGGTGATGGGCCAGGACTGGGCCGGCATCTCCGGAGACGATGCCGAGGACGGCGGGGAGGGCGACCCGTTGGCCGGGCTCGGCGCCACCTCCGCCGCCGAGGACTCCGTCTCCTGCGAGTGACCTTCGCCTGGCCGGCATCCGGGCCCCCGCGCACCGTCGAGGACGTGCGGGGCCCTTTCGTCACCCCAAGAGTGGACTGGACGTGCGAGAGGTGGTCCATGTCCCCCGTCGAGCTTCGACCCCGTCCCGGTCCACAGCGGACTCCGTGATCCTCAGGTGCGCCCTCGTCGTCCTCCTGGGCTTCCAGGCGGCACACGGGGGCTTCCTGGCGGCCTGGGCCGAGGGGATCGTCCCCGCGGACGCGAGCGCGGGCCTCCACGCGCTCCGGCGGTGGCTTCCCGCCGACGTGCCCGCCCCGGCGGTGGAGGTGGCCACGCGCGGTGACGTCACCGTGAAGGGGACGGAGGGCATGCTCATCACCTTCCACGACCCCTCGGCGGCCGAGCGCCTGCTACTGGTCACCCCCGCGCTGCTCGCCGCCCTGGGAGCCGGGCTGGTCGCCTACCTGCTGCTGCGCATGGTGATGACCCTGGCCAAGGGGGACCCGTTCACCTCGGCGAACGCCCGCCGTATGTTCGCCATCGCTGTGATCGTCATCGCCGGGGCCATCCTCGTCCCCGCGGTGAAGACGATCGTCGGGGCCGAGCCGGAGAGCCGGGCGGGGGAGGCGGAGAACCCCGTCCTCTTCTCCCTCACCCCCTCCCTCGATGAGGGTGTCCTCCCGCTGCTCCTGGTCGGATTCGTCCTCGCCGCGCTCGCCGAGGTCTTCCGCCGGGGCACCGAGCCGCGCGAGGACGTCGAGGGGCTCGTCCGATGCCGCCCGAGAAGGACAGCGGTGTCCGCGTGCACCTGGACAGGCTTCTGGTCGAGCGCGACATGACCCTCACCCAGCTCTCCGAACGGGTCGGTGTCACCATCGTCAACCTGTCGGTCCTCAAGAACGGCCGGGCCAAGGCGATCCGCTTCTCCACCCTGGCCGCCCTGTGCCGGGAACTGCGCTGTCAACCCGGAGACCTGCTCGGCTACGAGCCCGACTGAGCCGGACCGCGCACACGGACGGGGGCCGCCGCACCGGCAGGTGCGACGGCCCCCGTCCGCGTTCGAGGAGGCGTTACGTCAGCCGCCCATCTGGCCGCGCAGGCCCTTGGGCAGCTTGCCGCCGGTGGGAAGCGCCCTGTGGGGCAACTGCAGCTTGGCCGGCAGCGCCTTGAGCCGGTAGTGCAGCTGCGCGGCCCCGCCCTGCTCCAGGTTGCGGGGCAGCTTGACCAGGGCGCGCTGTAGTTTGGAGATCGGCACCTGGTCCTCGCCGTTGCCGACCTTCATGTCGTAGATGGGGGTGTCGTAGGCCACCCGTGCCACGCGCTTCTTCTCGGCGGCGATCAACGGCCGGAGGCGGTTCGGGTCCCCCTCGCCCACCAGGATCACGCCGGGACGGCCCACCACGCGGTGGACGACGTCCATCTGCTTGTTGGCCGCCACACCGGGTTCGACCACCCAGTTACCGCGCATGTTGTCCAGGATCGCCATCCCCGCGCCCAGGCGTCCGTCCAAGAGCTTGTACTGCACACGCTGCGCGGAGCGGGTGAAGATGATGAAACCGACCAGGAAGGCGATCGGCAGACCCGTCAGCGGCCACAGGATCCACGAGCCGGTCCAGATGCCGATGCCCACGAAGGCCGCGAGGATGACCACGGCCACGACGGCCGCGAGCGGGATGCTCCGCGGACTCTGTTGGTGGACGACCTTGGCGACCATGCCGATCTGCTTGAGACGGCCCGGCTGCTTCTCGGCACCGTCCTTGCCCTTGGCGGTGTTCTGTGAACCCTTTTTCGCCATCGTGCTCTCAGGCAGCGCGCCGATGCCGGGTCGGCGGGGACGTGGTGTCCCTGGCTGCCTTGCCTCCTCTTCGCGGTCAACGTGGGTGCGGTGCCCTACGGCACCGCCAGGGCGCCTGCCCTCACCAGGATATGTGGGCGTGCTCGTACATGAGGAACGGTGGCCATGCGGCCACCGTTCCAGGTTGGTCACGACTCGGGCGGAAAACCCGTTATGCGTTGTTCGTCAGGGCGGCGTTCTCGGCCTCCCGCTTCTCCTTCGCCTGCTTGTACAGGCGTCCGGCGCGGTAGGAGGAGCGCACCAGCGGACCCGACATGACACCGGCGAAGCCGATCTCCTCGGCCTCCTTGCCCAGTTCCACGAACTCCTCGGGCTTCACCCACCGGTCGATCGGGTGGTGCAGCTTGGAGGGGCGCAGGTACTGGGTGATGGTGAGCAGGTCGCAGCCGGCCTCGTGCAGGTCGCGCATCGTCTCGCTGATCTCCTCACGGGTCTCGCCCATGCCCAGGATCAGGTTCGACTTGGTGACCAGGTCGTCCTCGCGGGCCTCGGTGATCACCTTCAGGGAACGCTCGTAACGGAAGCCGGGCCGGATGCGCTTGAAGATCCGCGGCACGGTCTCGATGTTGTGCGCGAGGACCTCCGGACGCGAACCGAACACCTCCGCCAGCTGGTCGGGCTCGGCGTTGAAGTCGGGGATGAGCAGCTCCACGCCCGTGTCCGGGTTGAGCTCGTGGATCTTGCGGACGGTCTCGGCGTACAGCCAGGCGCCGCCGTCCTCCAGGTCGTCACGGGCCACACCGGTGATGGTGGCGTAGCGCAGCCCCATGGTCTTCACGGAGTTGGCGACCTTGGTCGGCTCCATGCGGTCCAGGGCGGTGGGCTTGCCGGTCGCGATCTGACAGAAGTCGCAGCGTCGCGTGCACTGGTCGCCGCCGATGAGGAACGTGGCCTCC
>CALGOD010001019.1 GCA_937957845.1 uncultured Nocardiopsis sp. | reverse complement strand
GCGGGTCGCTGTGCGAACGCTGGGCCACCCTGCTGAGGAACTCCTCCTGGTCGAAACTCTCGGCGCCCGGCCCCTGCTTCGTCTGACGGGTCACCCGGAGCATGTTCTCGCCGATCTCACGCGGCAACTGGGCGGCGAGGTCCTCCCCGAGACCGGGATCGACCCGTTCGGCGAGAGTCTCCAGCGTGGCCCTCGTGGCCTCCTCCGCCGCGCCTCTGCTGTGCAGGTGCGCGCGTGCCTGTACCTGTCCGATGAAGGCGTCGTGCTGCATGGTCCTCTCCCTTCTGCCACCGCCGCGGCCCCACGGAGGGCGAGGCCGCCGGGAGCGGCCCGTGTCACCCGCGCGGGCCGCGACGGCCGGTCACTTCACTGGCCGCCGGGCTGGTAGTCGCCCTTGGGCTTGGCGGGCTGGTTGGGCACCCCCTGCGGAGGCGGACTCGACGCCGGGGCGGCCGTGTCGGCGCTCACCGGTGAGCCTCCGGTCGGCGGTCCGGGGCGTTCGGGCTGGAAGTCCTGTGACCCTTCCGAGGGCTCGGCCCCCTCTTCCAGGGAGTGCAGTCGGTTGCGCAACAGCTCCAAGACCCCGGTCCGGTTGGCGTGGCCCTCCTCGTAACCGATGAGTCGCCGCATCTGCTCGGTGTCGAGTGAGCGGATGCGGTGCTGAAGCGTGGCGACCGGAAGCCCTTCGTAGCCCTCGATCGGGGGTGTGCTCTCGTGGTGCATCGACGTTCACTCCTGTTTTTCGCCGGAGTCGGGATGTAGGGGCACAGCTACCCGTGACCACAGGCACGAAACAGCAGGTGGACGCCGCTCCCGGGGACGGCGGGACCGGACTCTCCCCGTGCGGGACGGGACCGCCGAACCCCCGGAGACGGCCGCTCCCCCCGGTGTCGGGGCGCCCCTCGGCGGCGGAGGGGGCCTATCTCTCCCCTCGGTTTGACGTGGTGGGCACGGGTCCCGCGCAGGACGCCGACCGGCCAGAACTCCCGATTCCACCAGCTGCTGACCCTGGAGGAACTCCAGGTCGGCGAGGTGGACATCGAGGAGTTACTGACCAAGGCGGAGAGGATTCTGGACGACTTCGACGGCGGCGTCGACGCCATCGTCGGCTACTGGGACTTCCCGGTCACCCTCCTCGTACCCATCCTGTGCTCCCGCCGTGGACTCCCCTCCTCCTCCCTGGACTCCTTCGTCAGGTGCGAGCACAAGTACTGGAGCAGACTGCTGCAGAGCGAGGTCATCGACGAGTACCCGCCCTTCGCACTCGTCGACCTGAACGAGGACAGACCCTCTCCCCCCAAGAACGTCGACTACCCCATGTGGCTCAAGCCGGTGAAGTCGGCCTCCTCCGAACTCGCCTACCGGGTCGACGACGACGAGACCTTCCACGCGGCCGTGACACGCCTGCGCCAGGGCGTCGGCCGCATCGGACGCCCCTTCGAGCAGATCCTGGACCGCGTCGACCTGCCCGAGGAGATCTCCTCGGTGGGCGGCGGCATGGCCTTGGCGGAGGCGGCCCTGCACGGGGTCCAGGCCGCGGTCGAGGGTTATGTGTACAAGGGCGAGGTCGTGGTCTACGGGGTCCTGGACTCGGTCGACTACCCCGGCAGCTCGGTGTTCCTGCGCCACCAGTACCCCTCGGAGCTTCCCGAGGAGGTGTGTCGGCGCATGCGTGAGGTGGCGGTCAGGACCATCGGACACATGGGCATCGACAACGCCACCTTCAGCATCGAGTTCTTCCACGACCCGGTCGAGGACGGTCTCAACGTCCTGGAGATCAACACCCGCCACTCCCAGTCCCACGCCGAGCTCTTCGAGATGGTGGACGGCGTCTCCAACCACGAACGCATGCTGCGACTGGCCTTCGGGCAGGACCCGGCCCTGCCCTCCGACGCCCGCGGTGAGTTCCAGGTGGCGGCGGAGTGGTACTACCGGCGCTTCGACGACGGCGTGGTCCGGCGCGTCCCCACCGCGGAGGAGGTGGCCGAACTGGAGGAGTCCCTGCCCGGCGTGAAGATCACGATCGTCCCCGGCGAGGGCGAGCGGCTCTCCCAGTTGCAGGCCCAGGACAGCTACAGCTACGAACTCGCCAAGATCGTCATCGGTGCCGAGGACGAAACCGAGATGAGGGCCAAGTACGAGCGCTGCGTGGAGGCGCTCAAGTTCGAGTTCGAGGAGGTCGACGGCCCCTCCGACAAGCTCACCGAACACTAGAGGAGGACCCGGTCCATGCACGTGGTCAAGAACCTGCCGCATACCGTCCACACCGAGGAACACGTGTGGATCCCCATGTCGGACGGCGTTCGCCTGGCCGCCCGGGTGTGGCGGGCGACCTCCTCCGACGTGACCCCGGTCCCGGCGGTTCTGGAGTACATCCCCTACCGCAGACGTGACCTGACCGCCGTACGCGACTCCATGCACCACCCCTACATCGCCGGCCACGGGTACGCCTGCGTCCGCGTGGACCTGCGCGGGACCGGCGACTCCGAGGGCGTGCTCACCGACGAGTACCTCGAACGCGAGCAGCTGGACGCCGAGGAGATCCTGGCCTGGCTGGCCGAACAGCCCTGGTGCGACGGTCGGACGAGCATGATGGGACTGTCCTGGGGAGGGTTCGCCGCGCTGCAGGTGGCGGCGAGGCGGCCCCCCAGCCTCGGCACGATCATCATCAGCTCCTTCACCGACGACCGTTACGGCGACGACTTCCACTACATGGGCGGCTGCCTGCTCTCGGACAACCTCGCCGAGGCGGGGACGATGTTCTCCGCAGCGACCTGCCCACCCGACCCCGCGACGGTCGGCGACGCCTGGCGCGAGATGTGGCGGGAGCGTCTGGAGGCCACCGAACCGTGGGTGCTGGAGTGGTTGCGCCACCAACGCCGCGACGACTACTGGCGGCACGCCTCGGTGTCGGAGGACTACTCCCAGGTGCGCTGCCCGGTCCTGGCCTCCAGCGGCTGGGCCGACGGTTACTCCAACGCCGTCTTCCGCCTCCTGGAGAACCTGGAGGCGCCCGCACAAGGGCTGATCGGCCCCTGGTCGCACCGCTACCCCCACATGGGCGCGCCGGGCCCGGCCATCGGCTACCTCCAGGAGGTCGTGCGCTGGTTGGACCACTGGCTCAAGGGCGTGGACAACGGCGTCGACGCCGGACCGTCGCTGTGGGCGTGGATGCAGGACAGCGTTCCGCCCTCCACCGCCTACAAGGAACGCCCCGGCCGCTGGGTACGCGAACAGAAGTGGCCCTCCCCAGGCGTGGAGGACACCGCCTACCCGCTGGCCAGGTATCGCATCGGCCGTCCCGGGGAGGAGGTGAGCGCCGAGTCGCTGACCCTGCGTTCACCGCTGACGGTCGGCCAGTTCGCCGGCAAGTGGGCGTCCTACAACGCTCCCCCGGACCTGCCCTACGACCAACGCGAGGAGGACGGCGGCTCCCTGGTCTTCGACAGCGACGTGCTGGCCGAGGACGTGGAGATCCTGGGCGCTCCGGAAGTGGAGTTGGACGTGTCGGTCACCGAGCCGGTGGCCATGGTCGCGGCGCGGCTGGTCGACGTCGCACCCGACGGCAGCGCCACCCGTGTGACCTACGGCCTGCTCAACCTCACCCACCGCGACGGGCACGAGCGCCCCGAGGAGATGAAGCCGGGTGAGCGCTGCAGGGTGAAGGTGACGCTGAACGGCGTCGCGCAGGTCTTCCCCGCCGGTCACCGGATCCGCCTGTCGCTGTCCACCTCCTACTGGCCGCTGGCCTGGCCGCCGCCACGCCCGGTCCTGATGACCGTGCACCCGGAGAACAGCCGCCTGCTGCTCCCGGTACGCCCGATCCCCGAGGGTGAGGACCCGAACCCGCAGCCCTTCGAGGCACCGGAGGGGACACCGGAGATCCCCACCACCCGCCGGGAGAACCCCGAGCACCGCTGGATCGTCCACCGTGACCTGGTGGACACCCACTCGTCCCTGGAGATCGTCAAGGACGGCGGCATCCTGCACTTCGACGACATCGACCTGGACGTGGGACGGCGCGCCTACGAGCTCTACGAGTCCGTGGCCGACGACTTCACGTCCGCTCGGGGTCGATCGTCGTGGACGATGCGCTTCGCGCGGGACGGGTGGAGCACCCGGACCGAGACCCACACGGTGCTGGAATGCTCCGAGACCGACTTCCGGGTGTACGCCACACTCGACGCCTACGAGGGGGAGGAACGGATCTTCTCCCGGGAGTGGATCCGGACGCTGCCGCGCGACCACCTGTGACCGGCGGACGAGCCCGCGGCCGGGGCGGGTCGCGGAAGGACCCGCCCCGGCACCAGGACTTTCCAGACATGTGGTGCACCGACCGAGGGAGAACGGTTCCGATGCCCGGACAACGGCAACAGACGCAGGCCACGGCGGACCGTGCGCACGGAGCGCGTCGCCTGGACGCGTCGGAGACGGTGCGCGTACTGACCTCGGTCCTGTTGCCCCAGGTGGCGCGGGGGGCGATCGTACGCCGCCCCCTGATGAGCGGGCTGGTGGCGACCCTGGACGCCGACCGCAAGGCGGCCGACGTCCTGCGCGAGATGCGCGAACGCCACGGCGACGACCCGCTTCCTCTGCGCCTGGCGGGGCGGCGGGCCGCACTGGTGCTGTCCGAACAGGACGTACGCCGGCTGCTGGAGGAGACCCCCGAACCTTTCTCCCCCGGGGGGAGGGAGAAGACCGGCGCGCTGGCGCACTTCCAGCCCCACGGCGTCCTGATCTCCGACCACGCGGACCGGCCACGGCGACGCGCGGCCAACGAGGCCGCCCTGGTCCCCGGCCAGGCGATCCACCCCGACGGGGACGTCCTCGCCGCACACGCCGACGAGGAGGCGCTCGCCCTGGCGCTGGCGCTACGCGGAGGGGACGAGCTGGACTGGTCGCGGTTCTCTCGTTCCTTCCACGCGATGGCCCGGCGCGTGATCTTCGGCTCCTTCGCCGCGGACGACTATCGCATGACCGCGTTGCTGGGCGAACTACGTGCGCGCGCGAACTGGTCGTACCTGGCCCCCGCCCGCCGCGCGACCGCCGACGAGTTCCTCGACCGGGTCCGCGCGGCCGTCGAACGCGCCGAACCGGGCACCCTCGCCGCCCGACTGACCTCGGAGACGTACCCCCACACGGAACGCTCGGGTGACGGCGCCGGCATACGTCCGCAGGACCAGGTGGCGCACTGGCTGTTCGCCTTCGACGCCGCCGCCATCGCCGCCTTCCGGTCCCTGGCACTACTGACCTCGCTCAGCCCGGGAGCGCACGCGGCGCGCGAGGAGATCGAGGACCGCGAGGGACTCGACCTGCCGCTCCTACGCGCGACGGTACGCGAGTCGGTACGGCTGTGGCCGACCACCCTCATGGTGATCCGGGAGAGCACACGTCGGACCTTCTGGCGGGAGGAGGTCTTCGAGGCCGGCACCGCCTTCCTGATTCTGAGCTCCTACTTCCACCGGGACCCCTCCCGGCTCCCGTACGCCGACACCTTCGAACCCGGGATCTGGCTCGATGGACGCGCCGAACGCGAACCAGGCCTGGTGCCCTTCAGCCACGGTCCCGCCGCATGCGCGGGAATCGACTCGGTACCACTGATGATCTCCCTCTTTCTGCGCGCACTGGTCCGAGGAGGCGACCTGACCCGTGTGGACGCGGGCGGCCCGCTGCCCGCGTCGGGTCTGCCCAGGTCGCTGAACCACTTCACACTGCGTTTCTCGCTCTGAGTAGGGGCTGCGCAAACCGGCCGAGGAGGACAGATGAGCGTCGTCGAACAGATGCTGGACACCCACCCCGCGCGTCGAGGCCTCGGGGTCGACCAGAGGCTGCGCGCTTGCATCGAGGCCTGTGGAAGGTGCGCACAGGCCTGCACCCTGTGCGCGGACGCCTGCCTGGGCGAGTCGAACGTGACGGACCTGGTCGGGTGTGTGCGGTCCAACCTGAACTGCGCGCAGCTGTGCGAGGCCACACAGCGGGTCCTCTCCCACCGGACCGAGGGGGACGAGGCCCTGGTCAGAGCCCTGTTGAAGGCCTGCGCGGAGGCCTGCCGCATGTGCGGCGAGGAGTGCGAGCGGCACGCCGAACGGCACGAGCACTGCTGGGTCTGCGCCGAGGCGTGCCGTCGGTGCGAGAGCGCCTGCCGCGAACTGCTCGCGGCCCTGTGAGGAGCCGACACCACCGAAGGAAAGGGGGCGGTCATGGAGTGGCCGACGCTCGGCTGGTTGGTCGGAATCCTGGCGTCCATCGCCATCCCGATCGCGGTGATCCTCATCGTGCTGTGGATCATCCGTCGGGAGACCATCCGCAAACAGGCGGCCGTGCGCTCACCGGAGTACTGGAAGGAACAGCCCGACGGCAGGCGCTACCCGACCGGATGGGACAAGGCCCCCGGAACGGGGACCGTCCGACCGGGTGAGGGCACCGCGGGCGACCCCTCCTCGGGCACCGATGAAAGACCCCCACCCGAAGGAGGGGATCCGCCTCCCTCCTGGGGGAGCTCGCCCGGTGAGGACCGAAAACCACCACCGGAGGGCGGAGACCCGCCCATTCGCTGAGGTTCCGAGAGGGGGTGGCCCGTTCGGGGAACGGGCCACCCCCTCTCGTCGCGGTGCTCGTCGAGGGTCTCCACGAGCGCCGGTCACATCACGACGAGAGCGCCGGACCGACACGGTCCGGCGCTCTCTTGGGCTGTGACTACTCCGGCCCGAAGTCCTCCCGGCGCAGGTTCTCCCTCTTCATCGCGTCCTGCAGCTCGGCCTCCAGCTCTTCCCGAGTGTCGGGTTCGCGCGCGTCGTCGCTGTGGTCGCTGGAGACGACCTGGTCGGTGTCCGTGGTCTTGGGCCTGGACTCCTCCGGAACGCTCATCTTCGGTCTCCTCCCTGTCGAATACCTGGCCCACCCCCTACCCGGCGCCACCAGCGAGCACACGCCACAGGAGCCCCGTCCGGAACAGTGCCACGCCGCCGTGGGAGAGGGGCCCGGAAGGGGACCACGGCCGTGACGGACAGCGGCGGTGAGGGACAGCGGCGGTGAGGGCGGTGACGGCGTACGGACTCGGTGACCGAAAAGGGCCCCGCTCCCGCTGCCACCCGACGACAGTGCCCCCAGCGTCACTATGGGCCGTCGAAAGTGACGCTGGGAGCAAGATCATCCCAGTTCGGACCCCTTGTGCAGCATCGGCACCGTTTCCGGTCACCTCCAGCGGCCGACCGAAATCGGCCTGCCGTTGAGGGGTCGGAGAGGGTGGGGCCGCCCCCGCGTGCACGGGGAGTACCCCGAGAGCAACCGGAGCGCGGTCATCAGGTCGGGACCATCCCCGCGTGCGCGGGGAGCGCAGTCACTGACCTGCGGGTTTACCCA
>CALGOD010001018.1 GCA_937957845.1 uncultured Nocardiopsis sp. | reverse complement strand
ATGGAGTAGTTGTCCCCGGCGGCCGAGGACGAGGACGCCGGAAGCGCCGACGATACAGCCCGGGGGTACCCGTCGGCGCCTCCGGGGTACGGGTTCTCCGCTCCGGGCGGTCCTCCCCTTCCGAGAGGGCCGCAGGCCTCCAGGTGGTGGCGGTTCCCGGTCCCGCTGGTCCCGGTGGCGAGGTGACCGGGGGCACGGACCCCGGTCACCCCGACGTGAAGAAGGCGCGGCCTCGAGTGTGACCCTCCAACAGCCCATTACTCTGGTACGACGTTCTGATCGCTTCGCGCGGGCACGCGGCCGATCGCACAGATTTCTCCCGGGGGACTGATCTCATGCCGTGGCTCTGGCTGGCCGGAGCGATCATCGCCGAGGTGATCGCCACCACCTCCCTCAAGTTCTCCGAGGGGTTCACCCGCCTGGCGCCCTCGGTCGTCGTCCTGGTGGGGTACGTCGGAGCCTTCTTCATGCTCAGCCAGGCCCTCACCCGGGGCATGAGCCTCGGGGTGGCCTACGGGGTGTGGGCGGCGGTGGGCATCGCCCTGGTCGCCATGATCGGCACCGTGTTCCTCGGGGAGACGCTCACCTGGATCCAGGTGGGCGGGATCGCCATGATCATCGCCGGGGTGATGGCCCTGGAGATGGGCGGTCAGCACTGACGGCCGGCAGGGCCCGCCGACCCCTCAGTCCCCCGGCGCCGCACGCGACGCGTAGCGGGCGGGTGGGACCCCGATCAGTGCGGTGAACTCCCGGGTGAGGTGGGACTGGTCGCTGAACCCGAGTTCGGCGGCCGTGCGCCCCCAGTCGGTCGGCTCCCCCCGCCTGGCCCTTTCCGCGGCCTCGTAGAGGCGGTACCTGCGGATGACCGTCTTGGGCCCCAGCCCGACGTGGTCGGCGAAACGGCGCTGGAGCGAACGCACGGTGCACCCCTCCCGCCGGGCGACCCCGGACACGTTGACCGCCGAGGGGTCGGCGGCCACCCTCTCGGCGATGTCGCGGGTGTCCTCGGCGGGATGGCGCTCCTCCGGCAGCAGTCCGCACAGGAGACGGTCGACCTCGGCCATGAGCTCCTCCGGCTCACCCTCCCACCTTCCCGGGGAGAACGCGGCCGCCCCGCCGAGCATCGGCGAGGCCGCCGACTCAGAGTCCACGAGCCCGTTCATCGGGCCCCCGAGCAGGGGACGGAAGCCCGCGGGCCGGAACATCACCCCCAACGCCCAGCCCGTACCCCGGAGCAGGCGCGAGGTCACCCGGGTGGTGGGGCCGTGCACCGTCGCGGACCCCGTGGTGAACACGAGGTTCACCACGGGGTGGGCCAAGACCCGCTGGGTGTACGGTTCCCGGTCGGTCAGGTCCCACGAGGCCAGCCAGTAACGGTCCACGAAGCGGGCGGTCTTCTCGGAGGGCGCGTGCCGGTCCAACCGGAACCGGGTCAGTCCGGTCTCCACGTCGAGGATGCCGCGCGCGTCCGTCTCCACGGAGGACGGTTCCACTCCCCCAGCCTACGAATCCGCGTACGGCCTGTCGCGTTCCTTCAAGACGGGCGACGACCGGTGCTCGGAGGATGGGAGGACGATCTGGACGAGACGGGAAGGGACACCCGACCATGAGTGACATCTCCACGCGCTACGCTCGCCTGTCCGAGGACTTGGCCGCGACGATCGCGGCGGTGCCGGCCGAGCGTTGGTCGGCCGACTCGCCCTGCGAGGGCTGGGACGCCCGCGACCTGGTCCGCCACGTGGTGGACACCCAGGGCATGTTCCTCGGCCTGGTCGGCCGAGGGCTCGGCGACGTCCCATCCGTGGACACCGACCCCCTGGCCGCTTGGGAGGCCGCCCGCGCGGTGGTCCAGGCCGACCTGGACGACCCCGACCGCGCGAACACCGTCTTCGACGGTTTCCTCGGCCCCAGCACGTTCGCCGAGGCCGTCGACCGCTTCCTCAACCTCGACCTGATCGTGCATCGCTGGGACCTGGCACGCGCCACCGGCCAGGACGAGCGGTTGGATCCGAAGGACGTGCGGTGGGCCGGGGAGACCGCCGCCCTGCTCGGCCCCGGCCTGCGGGGAGAGGGGGTCTGCGGTCCCGAGCTCGCCGCCCCCGAGGGCGCCGACGAGCAGACCCGCCTCCTGGCCTTCCTCGGCCGACGTTCCTGGTAGGCACCCGGCCCCAA
>CALGOD010001017.1 GCA_937957845.1 uncultured Nocardiopsis sp. | reverse complement strand
GATCTCGTCGATGGCGGAGGCGGCGATACCCGCCCGACGCGCGACGGTCGCGGCCATGAGCCGTGCCGTGCGCACGTGGGCGGGGAGCGCGCTGATCGTGAGCGTGATGGTTGCCATCGCTCGCTCTGTGCTACTTCGCCGAACGCTTGTCGATGGCTTCCTGCACCGAGCCGTGGATGCCGAAGACCTTGGTCAGTCCGGTGATCCGGAAGATCTTCAGGATGCGCTCCTGGGTGCAGACCAGGTCCAGGGTCCCGTCATGGGCCCGGACTCGCTTGAGCCCACCCACAAGCACGCCGAGGCCGGTCGAATCCAGGAACTCCACCTTCTCCATGTTGACCACGAGGTGGAAGTTGCCCTTGTTGACCAGATCGATCAGCAGCTCGCGGAGCCGGGGCGCGGTATAGACATCGATCTCACCCTCAACGACGACGATCTCGGTGTCGCCCTCGGTGTAATGATCAAGCTTCAAGTCCACTAGTCCTCCAGCGCCGAACCGCGAAAAATCGCGAGTGATCTCTGCCGGGCGTTACCCCACCAGCACGCATTCAACCACGCATGTCGAGTGCGTCTTCCTGTGATCCACAGAAAAACCATGACACCGCGCCACTGTTCCCCCAGATGTCACACTGAAACCGATGTCCCAGTGCCTCACCTTGGTTGGATGGCGCATGCGGGCCTCGCAGGTGTCCAGTGAGGAGGGGTCTCGGATGAGGCGATCGGAACCCGTGCTCCCCGGTGTGTGGCGTGACAATACCCGGTACCCGCAGGTGACCCACATCGAGCACGTGGCCCGTAACGACGGGGTGAGCGGGGAGTGGCCGGGGTGGACCACGTCCCACCTGGTCGAAAGGCTCGCGGACCGGGGGATCACCGAACCGTGGTCCCACCAGGCCGAAGCCGCCGACCTCGCACGCTCGGGCCGTGATGTGATCATAGCCACGGGTACCGCCTCGGGAAAGTCGCTTGCCTTCCTTATGCCCGCTGTGGAGGCGGTTGACTCAGGCGGAACGGTTCTGTATCTGTCCCCCGCCAAGGCGCTCGCCCAGGACCAGCTGCGGTGGATATCGGACCTGGATCTGCCGGGCATGAGGGCGGCCGTCTACGACGGCGACACCTCGCCCGAGGAGCGTTCCTGGGTCCGCGAACACGGCGATTACGTGCTGACCAATCCCGACATGCTGCACCACGGCATCCTTCCTCGGCACGGGGCCTGGTCGCGCTTCCTGCGGCGGCTGCGCTACGTGGTGATCGACGAGGCGCACCGTTATCGGGGGGTTTTCGGTTCGCACGTCGCGCAGATCCTGCGAAGGCTGCGGAGGGTGTGCGCCCGCTACGGGTCCGCCCCCGTGTTCGTGCTGGCCTCGGCCACGTCGGGCAGCCCCGCCGAGAGCGCCGGCCGACTGACCGGGGTGCCGGTCACCGCGGTCATCGAGGACGGGTCCCCGCGTCCGGGGATGTCCGTGGCGTTGGTGGAGCCGGAGCTGACCGACCTGACCGGTGAGCACGGTGCCCCGATCCGTCGCACGGCGCCCTCCCAGGCCGCCGAGATGCTCGTCGACCTGGTGCGGGACGGGGTGCGCACGCTGGTGTTCGTGCGTTCCCGCCAAGGTGCGGAGGTGATCGCGTTGAGCGCCCAGCGGATGCTGTCGGAACGCGGCGACGACGCGTTGGCCCAGCGTGTGGCCGCCTACCGGGGCGGTTACCTCGCCTCGGAACGGCGGAAGCTGGAGGAGGGGCTGCGCTCGGGCGAACTCCTGGGACTGGTCAGCACCAACGCCCTGGAACTGGGCGTGGACATCAGTGGGCTGGACGCGGTGCTCATCGCCGGATGGCCGGGGACGCTGGCGTCGTTGTGGCAGCAGGCGGGGCGCGCGGGCAGACGGGGCAAGGACGCGCTGGCGGTCTTCATCGCTCGGGACGACCCGCTGGACACCTACCTGGCGCACCACCCGGAGGCTATTTTCGGTCGGTCCGTGGAGGCCACCGTCCTTGACCCGGAAAACCCTCACATCATGGGTCCACACCTGTGCGCGGCGGCCCAGGAGCTTCCGATCACCAAGGACGACTTCGACCTCTTCGGCGAGGCGACCGAGGAACGGTTGGAGGAACTCGTCGCTCGTGGACTGTTGCGCAAGCGTCCACGAGGCTGGTTCTGGACGAGTAATGAACGAGCAAGTGACCTGGCCGATATTCGAGGGTCCGGTGGATCGCGGATCCAGATCGTCGACACGGGAAGCGGACAGCTGCTCGGAGAGGTCGACGAACCCGCCGCGCACGGCACCGTGCACCCCGGCGCGGTGTACCTGCACCAGGGGGCGACGTACCTCGTCGACGAACTCGACCTCGACGAGGGCGTCGCCCTGGTCCACCCCGCCGAACCGCCGTACAGCACCTGGGCGCGCGACACCACCGACATCACCGTCCGGTCGGTGCTGCGCGAGCAGGAGTGGCCGAGCGGGGCCACGGTCTACTTCGGCGAGGTCCAAGTGGTCCGCCGGGTGGTGGGCTTCCTCAAGCGGGACGTACGGACCGGCTCGGTCCTCGGGGAACAGCCACTGGAACTTCCCGAACGCACCCTGAACACGCGGGCGGTCTGGTGGACGCTGCCGGCCGAGGGAGAGGCGAGGCTGCGCGCGCGGGACGTGGGTCTGCTGGGCGCCGCACACGCCGCGGAGCACGCCGCGATCGGCCTGCTACCGCTGCTGGCGACCTGCGACCGTTGGGACA
>CALGOD010001016.1 GCA_937957845.1 uncultured Nocardiopsis sp. | reverse complement strand
CCCTGCGCCGAGCAACTTCGGGCGGTCAGACGGTGCGCAGGTGCGCGAGGCGGGTGGGGGCGGCGTCCCCGCCGTCGGTGTCGGGGTGGTGCTCGGGGGTCCGCCCCTCGAAACGCTCGGACCAGGTCCGCAGGAAGTCGTGGAGGGCCCGGGCGAACTCCGCCGTCTCCTCGGGTGTCATTCGGGCGTGGCCGGTGGTTTCGGTGGCGGTCCCTTTCCAGCGCCGTACGACGGGATCGTCGGGGTTGCTCCAGAGCAGCGCGGTCCAGTGCTCGTACCGCTCCTGCCTCTGCCGGTGATGGTGGCCCAGGACGGTCCGGGCGATCGTGCGGGTCTCGGGGCGGCTGAGGAATTCGTGTCCTTGCATGCTCCAGCCACCGGGCCGGACCCGCCACCAACGCTCGCGTCCACCGGCACGCCCGGGCTCGTTCTCGATGAAGCCGTAGCGGGACAGCTGACGCCGGTGGTAGCTGGTGGACCCGCTGCTCTCCCCCAGGCGTTGTCCCAGAAGGGTGGCGGTGGCGGGCCCGTTCATCCTGAGTTCGTCCAAAAGACGCGCGCGCAGGGGATGGGCCAAGCCGCGCAGGGCCTGGGTGTCGACCTGGAGCTGCTCGGAGGATCCGGGGTCCGCGGCGGTGGGGTCGTCTGTCATGGGGCGACTGTACTGCGGAGCCCCTTCCGCCAACAGTCCGCTGCAAACTTTCCTTGGCATTGGCCGCATGGGTGTGCCTCTTTTCAGGATGTCCGAGGGGTGTCAGGCGTCGTGTCCGGGGTCCGCCACGGCCTCGTCGCACAGCCGGGCGCACTCGGCGACGGTCCGGCGAAGGACCAGGGCCGTGCCCACCGCCACCAGCCCTCCGACGACGAAGGGCAGGGCCAGGTCGATCCGGCCCAGCAGTCCACCCGCCAGGGCACCGAGGGGGGCGGTTCCCCATCCGATCGCGCGGAAGGCGCCGGAGGCCCGGCCGCGCAGGTGGTCGGGGATCACCGTCTGGAAGAACAGCGAGGCGGCGATGTTGGAGACGACCATGCACAGGCCCGAGACGCCCCAGGCGAGGGCGGCGGCGTAGGCGTTGGGAAGCACGCCCACAAGGACGAAGCAGACGCCCATACCGACGTAGCCGCCCATCATCACGGCCCTGCGGCCGATCCTGACCACGAGTCGCGGCGCCCACAGGGATCCGAGAAGGCCGCCGACGGCGCTGGAAGCCAGGAAGACGCCGAAGAGGGCGGGCGGCACACCGAGGGTGTGCTGGACGTACAGGACCAGCACGGCCGCGCCCATCTGGCCTCCGATCATGATACCGGCGTTGTTGAGCATCAGCCGGCGCAACAGGGGGTCGCCGAAAACGTGTCCGAAGCCTTCGCGTAGGGAGGTCCACACCCCCCGTGCCAGAGCCTGACCGCCCCCATCGGGGGTCGCCTCTTTCTGGGGGGTGCGGCGCAGGATCACCACGATCGTGGCCACCAGCACGGCGCACAGGGCGTAGGACAGGGCCACCCCCGCCACCGGCAGGACCGCGGCCACCGCGAAGAGCACCCCGGCCACGGGGGCCGCCACGAAGTCCTGGGCGACCAGGCGCCCACCTTCCAGCCTTCCGTTGGCTCGGTCCAGTAGACCGGGGGGGACCAGGCGGACCACACCGAGCCGACTGGCCGGGTCGGTGACCGTCTCACAGCAGATGACGGTGAACAGGGTCGCGTACAGGAGCCACAGGGACGCGTGCCCGGTCAGGATCGCGACCGCGAGCAGGCCCACCGCGGTCGCGGCCACCAGGTTGGCGACGGCCATGGCGCGGAAGCGGTCCACCCGGTCCAACAGCACGCCCGCGAACGGTGCGACGAGCAGCCACGGCAGGAAGCGCGCCACCATCAGCCCCGAGACGGCGAGGGGGTCGTGGGTGAGGGTGGCGGCGATCAGCGGAAGCGCGGTGGCGAGCATGCCGTCGCCGAGGTTGGTGAGGGTACCGGCCGCCCAGAAGCGGTGGAAGGTCGCGCCGAGACGCCGGTCGCCGGTCGAGGTGTCGGTGGGAGGTGTGGTGGCCATGTCGGCCTCCTTGGTCGGGGATAGGTGCCTCCACCTTAAAGCAAAGATTTCTTTGCAAAGAGATACGTGCAAAGTTTTCTTTTCATTACCTTGAGCACTTCGAACAGCACTCTTCGAAGTCATCCCCATGGCTCGGTCCTCACCACGCCGGATCTCCTCACATAGGTGACAATGGAAATCGGGCCCCGGGATCCGGGGTGGGTCTCGCGATCAAGGAATGAGGTGTCGCCGGATGGATCCGGTCTCCATGGTCGTCGGAGCGGTACTCGCTCTCGGCGGTTTCCTGTTCGGCCGAGGGGTGACCAAGCGCCAGGCCCGGGCCTCCCTTGAACAGCAGCGAAGACAGGAACAGGGCAGGGCCCTGGGCGCACCGCAGAACCCCCAGCCCCTCTGCGGCTGCGGCCACCACCTGGTCTTCCACGACCAGCAGACGAAGAAGTGCCAGACCCAAGTGGTCATCCCCGGCCGCTGGACCGGCCAGGCCGGCTCCACCTACCGCCAGTGCATGTGCCAGGGCTACAGAGGCCCGCTCCCCCTCGACGAGTACTACGCCCCCGACTACCTGAACGAGACCGACGGCTGAGCGGCCCGCCCCGCACACCGCCACCGCAGAAACGGGCCCGCCCGTGGTCTCGTGGCACCCCCGTCCCTTTGCGGAGAAAGGCCCCGGGAAGCACCGCGCGACCGACACCACAGTGCGAAAGCCAGGACACGGGACCCGCCGGGATGACAACGCCCTCCTCCGGCAGCAGAATGTCCCCGCACCGAACAGCCAAAGAGTGGACTTCGAACCAGTGACGACCCCTGCCACACCCACGATCGACCAGCGCATCGCCGAGGAACTCGGCGTGGGCACGCACCAGGTCACCGCCGCCGTCGAACTCCTCGACAGCGGATCGACCGTGCCCTTCATCGCCCGTTACCGCAAGGAGGTCACCGGCGCGCTGGACGACGCCCAGCTGCGCACCCTTGAGGAACGCCTGCGTTACCTGCGTGAGCTGGCCGAACGCCGGACCGCGATCCTGGAGTCGATCCGTTCTCAGGGCAAGCTGGACGAGGAGCTGGAGGCCCGTATCCACGCGGCCGACTCCAAGGCCCGCTTGGAGGACATCTACCTGCCCTACAAGCCCAAGCGGCGCACCAAGGCCCAGATCGCCCGCGAGGCCGGGCTCGAACCACTGGCCGAAACCCTGCTGGCCGACCCCGGGCAGGACCCCCAGCAGACCGCGGCCGCCTACGTCGACCCCGACAAGGACGTGGCCGACACCAAGGCCGCCCTGGACGGGGCCCGCGCCATCCTGGTCGAACGCTTCGCGGAGGAC
>CALGOD010001015.1 GCA_937957845.1 uncultured Nocardiopsis sp. | reverse complement strand
GGGGCGTTCCTCGTGCGGGAAGTGCCCCGCGTCCGGAACCTGCCTCCAACGGTAGGGCCCCGTGACCATCCGCCGCGCGGCGCCCGCCACATCGGGCGGACAGACCGGGTCGAGGGCCCCGTGCACCTGGAGGACGGGAACACGCACGGGCGCGCGCATCCTGGAGTTGTAGCGCAGGCCGTCCGAACGCCACCGTGACCGGAAGATCCAGCGATGGTACTCCAAGGAGCAGTGGGAGACCTTCGGAATGGCGAAGGCCCTCCGGTAGCGCTCCTCCGTCTCGGTGTCCGGCCATCCCGGCGCCGACCACTCCCGCAGCAGCTCCCCCAGGCGCACGCCTCCGTCCGTCAGGAGCCGGTGTTCGGGGAGGATCGGCAACTGGGCCTTGAGCATGTGGCGGACACCGGGGCCACCGGAGGCCAGGACCCGCACGGCATGGCGCGGATGCGGCGACGACACCACGGCCAGGGCGCGCACGGCCTCCGGGTGGTAGGCGGTCATGGTCCAACCGATGAGACCGCCCACCCCGTGCCCCACCACCACCGCGTCCCGCGAGCCGAGCGCCCCGACCAGCCCCGCGGCGTCCTGGGCGAGGGTGACGAGGTCGTATCCGCGCGGGGTCTTGTCACTGGCGCCGTAACCGCGCAGGTCCACGGCCACGGCGCGGTGACCGGCGTCGGAGAGCGCGGTCAGCTGGGATCGCCAGGCCCACCAGAACTGGGGGAACCCGTGCAGGAGGAGCACCAACGGCCCCTCCCCCGCTTCGGCGACATGGAACCGCGCCCCCGCGGCGCTGACGGTCCTGTGGGTCCAGGGCCCGTCGACGTAGGCGCAGGAGTCGTCCAACACGGCGCGGGTCTAGCGGGTCGCGGGAGCGGAGGTCTCGGCGGAGTCGGTGGTGGCGACGTCGTCCTTCGGCGGGCGGATGTCCCCACGCAGGATGCCGGGGATGCGGGAGGCCGTCAGCGTGGTGCGCCGCAGACCCTCGCGTTTGCGGAGGGTGACGATGGCGTACACCGCGAAGACGATGGCGAGCAGCAGGTAGGCGAGCGTGACGATGCCGAAGGCGGCCCAGCCCGCGAGACCGAACACCTCGCCCAGGAAGAAGGCCACGGTCACCGAGAGGAGGATGACGAAGATGTGGGCGAGGACCGCCACGATCGCGAAACCGGCGATACCCTTGCCGACCTTGACCGCGTCGGCCTTGGCCTCCATCTTGGCCAGCTTGATCTCCAGGCTCACCAACCGGGAGAGGTTGCCTGTGGCGTCTGAGACCAGTTCACTGATGGAGCGGTCGGCGTCCTTGGCGGCGCCAGGTGCACCGGTACCCGGCTGATGCGCCATCGTGGCGGTTCCCTTCTCTTGGTCCGAACGCACGGATGATCTTCCGCATCCTCGCACATACCCCGTCTCCCGTGTCCTTCACGGCACGCGCAAGGCGCCTCGCGTTTCGCCGTATGGGCGGACAAAGGTCACGGAGGTACGGGGACGGCGCCCCGACCGGGTGGCCGGGGCGCCGTTGGGCGGACCGAGGAGGGTTCCCTCCCCGTGACGGCCGATCCGGCCGCTCAGCCCTCCTTCTTGACGGAGGGCAGCTGCTTGGCGATGACCTCCATGATCGAGGAGTCGGTCAGCGTGGAGGTGTCGCCGACGGCCCGGTTCTCGGCGATGTCGCGCAGCAGACGCCGCATGATCTTGCCGGATCGGGTCTTGGGCAACTCGGGGACGGCCAGGAGCCGGGCGGGCTTGGCGATCGGGCCGAGCGAGGCCCCGACGTGGTCGCGCAGCTCCTGGACCAGGTCCTCGGGGACCTCCTCCCCGCCACCGCGCAGGATGACGAAGCCGACGATGGCCTGTCCCGTGACCTTGTCTGTGGCCCCGACGACCGCGGCCTCGGCCACACGGTGGTGCGAGACCAGCGCGGACTCGACCTCGGTGGTGGAGATGTTGTGGCCGGAGACGAGCATGACGTCGTCCACCCGACCCAGCAGCCACAGGTCGCCTTCCTTGTCCTTCTTCGCACCGTCACCGGCGAAGTACAGGCCCTCGAAGCGGGACCAGTAGGTCTCCTCGTAGCGCTCGGGGTCGCCCCAGATGCCACGGAGCATGGCGGGCCACGGCTCTCGGATGACGAGGAAACCGCCTCCGCCGTTGGGCACGGACTCGCCCGACTCGTCCACGACGTCGGCGACGATGCCCGGAACGGCGCGCATGGCGGCACCCGGCTTGCCCTCGGTGACGCCGGGCAGGGGGCTGATCATGATGGCGCCGGTCTCGGTCTGCCACCACGTGTCCACGACCGGGGTGCGGTCGCCGCCGATGTTCTTGCGGTACCAGACGTAGGCCTCGGGGTTGATGGGCTCGCCCACCGAGCCGATGACGCGCAGGCTGGACATGTCGAACCCGGCGGGGATGTCCTCCCCCCACTTCATGAAGGTGCGGATCGCCGTGGGAGCCATGTAGGCGATGGTGACCTTGTACTTCTCGATGATCTCCCAGAAGCGTCCCTTGTGCGGGGTGTCCGGGGTGCCCTCGTACAGGACCGTGGTGGCCGCGTTGGCGAGCGGGCCGTAGACGATGTAGGAGTGGCCGGTCACCCAGCCGATGTCGGCCGCGCACCAGTAGACGTCGGTCTCGGGCTTGAGGTCGAAGACCGCCCAGTGGGTGTAGGCGACCTGGGTGAGGTAACCGCCCGTGGTGTGCAGGATGCCCTTCGGCTTGGCCGTGGTGCCGCTGGTGTACATGATGTACAGCGGGTCCTCGGCGTCGTGCGCCTGCGGGGTGTGCTCGGTGCTCTGGGACTCGACGGCCTCGTGCCACCACACGTCGCGGTCGGTCCACTCCACGTCCTGGCCGGTACGGCGGACGACGAGGACGTTCTCGACCGTGGGGCGGTCGGCGATCGCCGCGTCCACGGTGGACTTGAGGGCACTGGGCTTGCCCCGGCGGTAACCTCCGTCGGCCGTGACGACGAGCTTGGCCTGACTGTCGTCGAGACGTTGGCCGAGGGCGTCCACGGAGAAGCCGCCGAAGACGACCATGTGCACGGCGCCGATACGGGCGCACGCGAGCATGGCCACGACCGTCTCGGGGATCATCGGCATGTAGATCGCGACCCGGTCGCCCTTGCCCACGCCGAGTTCGGTCAGGGCGTTGGCGGCCTGGGAGACCATGTCCTTGAGTTCGGCGTAGGTGATGGACCGACTGTCACCGGGTTCGCCCTCCCAGTGGTAGGCGACGCGCTCGCCCAGGCCGTTGGCCACGTGCCTGTCCACACAGTTGACGGAGGCGTTGATCTTGCCTCCGACGAACCATTTGGCGTAGGGAGGGTCCCACTCCAGCACGGTGTCCCAGGTCCGCTCCCACTGGAGTTCGCGGGCCTTCTCCTCCCAGAACGCGAGCCGGTCCGCCTCGGCCTCGGCGTAGGCGTCGGCCTTGACGTTGGCGTGGGCGGCGAGATCCTCCGGCGGAGGGAAGCTGCGCGTCTCGTGGAGAAGGTTGGACAGTGTCTCCTGGCTCGGGGGAGTGCTGTCGGCCACTGTGATTCTCCTTACGTAGGCTGGTTCACACCCAATTAATCATGGGGTGTGTTCGCGCGTGAACAGTGGAACCCGCACACAGCGGCGGGGATGTCGGGGATCGCGACGAACGGTCGGCGAACGGTCGTCCGGCGACGACGAGCGGTCTCCGGGTGCTGGTGGGACCATCGGTATTACCGGCGCGTAGTGTTGGTTTCCGTGAGCCAATCGACTTCTTCCTCCGCACCCGATCCGTTGGCCCGGATCGCCGAACTTCCCGGTGTGGCCGACGCGGTCGCCGAGGCACGTGCCCTGGTCGACCGACTGTTGGGGCACCGCGTGCTGCGGCGCCGTAGCAGCGACGTGTCCATGGAGTCCTCGTTGCGCGGCGCGTGCGCGTCGGCGGCCCTGGAGGGCGCCGAGGTCGCGATGGACGAGATCCGCGAGGGACACGTGTACGACACGCGCATCAAGGGCGCGTTGCGGGTCTCGGGAGAGCTGGGGAGCCTGGTGAGCACCTGGCCGAAGGCGCCCCGGCAGGTACTGGCCCGCCTGCACACGCTCGCCGCGGCGGACGCGGTGGCCGACGAGGCCCTGGGGCGTCCGCGCATGGCCGGGGAGCGGGTCGAGGACCCGTTGGAGCTGGGTCCCGCGCCGGCCCCGGAGGTGGCCCTGGCCCGGATGGAGGGCCTGTACGCGCTTCTGGGCGCGCGCACGTCCGTTCCGGCCCTGGTGACCTCGGCCCTGGTGCACGGCGAACTGATGGCCGTTCGACCGTTCGGATGGGGCGACGGTCTGGTGGCGCGCGCGGCCGAGCGACTGACCCTCGTGGAGCGGGGGTTGGACCCCAAGTCCTTGGTGCCGTCGGAGCTGGGGCACCAGACCCTGCGGGAGGAGTACGCGCCGGCGCTGCGCGGTTACATGGGCGGCACGCCCGAGGGCGTGGCCGGATGGGTGGTGTACTGCTGCCGCGCGGTCCGCGCCGGAGCACAGGACTCCTTGGCCACTTGTGAAGCCCTCAAGCGCGGCTAGAGTGCGCCCGAAAAGGTTGTGACAAGACAACTGTGTTCCACCGAAAAGGTTGAAGATTGATCTTTCCGCCATGCGACAGAGGCAGAAAGATATCGTTTCGGTCACGCCCTCTGGTTCCGCGAATATCGCGGGATCGCACAGAACTTCCGTGCACACAAGTCCGACGACGCCCCGACTTATCTTGCGGGGCGTCGTCTCCGTCGCGTTCCACCGGGTTATCAGGCGTCCTTATCAATGGTCTGACCAGGCATTCCATTGGGCTGTCCGGCCTAGACGGGCCTCACGGGGCCAAGTGGAGCGTGGGTTCCCGGCTGACGCGTCGGGGTGGTTCTCAGCCACCAACTGCTTTCTTTCTACGCCTTCGACCCGGCTATGGAAAGAGACTTGGCCCAGGTTTTTCCTTCGGATTTCCAAAGCAATAAGCATGTCCTCGTGGTAGCGTTTGCCCCGTCGTTCTTCGGAGGGGCAGTCGGCACCATCCCACTCGGCG
>CALGOD010001014.1 GCA_937957845.1 uncultured Nocardiopsis sp. | reverse complement strand
ACCGCCCCCCACGGCCGAGCAACGGCCCCCGTCACAGATCCAGTCGATGATGAGTGCTTTCCAGGCCGGAACGTTGCGCGCACGCGAGCAGTCACCACGAACCGACCCCACCGGCGCCGACGACACGCGCCCCGAACAGAAGAGGTGATGCCGATGACGGTGAGAACCGCTGCACAAGGCGGAGCGGACGACGGCGGTGCGTCGGATTCGGAGTCCGCCGCCGGGAAGCTGGACTGGCTCCTGGGAGATCTGGTGGAGCGGGTTGCCGGAGCCCGGCACGCCCTGCTGCTGTCGGCCGACGGGTTGCTGTTGTCGGCCTCGCCCGGACTGGACCGGGAACGCGGCGAACGTCTGGCCGCGATCGCCGCGGGGTTCGCGAGCCTGGCCGGGGGAGCCCGTGGACAACTGGGGGCCGCCCAGGTGCGCCAGACGATCGTGGAGATGGACAACGTGTTCTTCTTCGTCGTGGCGGCCGGACAGGGCGCCTCACTGGCCATGTCGACCGCCTCCACCTGTGACATGGGACAGGCCGCCTTCGAGGTCAACCGCCTGGTACGGCAGGTGGGACCACACCTGTCGGCCCTGCCCCGCAACAGAGGCGGAGGAGGGTAAGGAACCCATGAACGCGGTGCCACCGGGACCGGACCCCGAGCAGGAGTGGTCGTTCGAACCGAACCTGATACGCCCCTACTCCCTGACCGGTGGGCGCACCCGCCCCTCCCGGTCGGATTTTTCACTGACCTCCCAGGTGGTGGTGATCCCTCCGGGACCCACCGCACAGACCGACCCCGAGGTGGAACTGATCCTGTCCCTGTGCGAACGGCCTCTGTCCGTGGCCGAGGTGGCCTCACGTTCGGGTTTCCCCCTGGGAGTACTGCGCGTCCTGCTCGCCGACCTGATGGACCAGGGTCATGTGGAGGTGCACACTCCCACCTGGGAACATCAACGCCCCGACGCCCGGACACTGCGTTTGGTCCTGGAACGCATCCGACGGTTCTGAGGCTCAGAAGAAAGGCGGACACCGGCCCACGCCGTCCCCGGAAGAAGACCCGACGGGCATCCGGCCCCGCCCACTGACACGCCCTGAAAACGAGAGAAGGACATGCGCGCCCGGTTTTATCCCCGACGCACGGACCCGCCATCCCAGGCCCCCAGGGGCCGACCGACCGGCCAGGCCCCTTTCCGCCCCGGGAACCGAAGCGTTGCGAGGAAGACACCATGACGAGCACCCCAAGCGCGGGACCGGTCCCCGACACCCTGAAGATCGTGGTCGCGGGAGGTTTCGGGGCGGGCAAGACCACCCTGGTCTCGGCCGTGAGCGAGGTGGAGTCCCTGCACACCGAGGAACTCATGACCTCCCCGAGCATGGGTGTGGACGACCTGGAGGGGGTGGAGGCCAAGACCACCACGACGGTGGCCCTGGACTTCGGCCG
>CALGOD010001013.1 GCA_937957845.1 uncultured Nocardiopsis sp. | reverse complement strand
CCGCCGATCACCTGGGCGACCTTGTCGGTCCAGCCCGCGTAGTACACCCAGCGGTCGATCGCCGCGGAGACCACGCGGTCGGCCTCGCCGGCGGACAACCCCTGGGCGGCGACGGCCTGGGCCGCGAACTGGTCACGGCGGCCCTCCATCACCTCGGCGACGCGGTACAGGATCTGACCACGGTTGTAGGCGGTACGCGCCGACCAGCCGCCGAAGGCCTTGCGCGCGGCCACCACGGCGTCACGGGCGTCCTTGCGGGAGGCGAGCGAGGCGTTGGCCAGGTGTCGGCCGCCGACAGAGGTCACGGGATAGCTCCTGCCCGACTCGGAGCGGGGGAAGGCCCCGCCCAGGTAGAGCTTGTAGGTCTTACGGACCGCCAGGCGCACGGGTGCGGCGCCCTCGCCGGTCGCCTTGGCCGCCGCCCTGGTGGCCTTTCCGGTGTCACGCCGCTCAGCCAAGGTAGGCCTCCAATCCGTGCCGCCCGCCCTCGCGGCCGTATCCCGACTCCTTGTAGCCGCCGAAGGGGCTGGTCGGGTCGAACTTGTTGAACGTGTTGGACCAGACCACCCCGGCGCGCAGGCGCTCGGCGGTCCAGAGCATGCGCGAACCCTTCTCGGTCCACACGCCCGCGGACAGACCGTAGGGCGTGTTGTTGGCCTTGGCCACGGCCTCTTCCGGGGTACGGAAGGTCAGTACCGAGAGCACGGGACCGAAGATCTCCTCGCGCGCCACCCGGTGAGCCTGGCTGACACCGGTCAGGATCGTGGGCGCGAACCAGTAGCCGCTCCCGGGCAGGTCGCAGGCGGGCGACCAGCGCTCCGCGCCCTCGGCCTCGCCGGCGTCGGTGAGCTCGCGGATACGTTCCAGCTGTTCGGCGGAGTTGATCGCGCCGATGTCGGTGTTCTTGTCCAGGGGATCCCCGAGGCGCAGCCGGGAGATGCGGGCCTTGAGCAGGGGCAGGAGTTCCTCCGCGATCGACTCCTGCACCAGCAGCCGGGAACCGGCGCAGCACACGTGACCCTGGTTGAAGAAGATGCCGGAGACGATGCCCTCGACAGCCTGGTCGATCGCGGCGTCGTCGTAGACGATGTTGGCCCCTTTGCCGCCCAGCTCCAGGGTCACCCTCTTGTCGGTGCCGGCGACCGCCCGGGCGATCTGTCGGCCCACCTCGGTGGAACCGGTGAAGGCCACCTTGTCCGTACCGGGGTGCTCCACCAGGGCGCGTCCGGTCTCGCCCGCTCCGGTGAGGATGTTGACCACGCCCGGGGGCAGGTCCGCCTCCTGACAGATCTCCGCGAAGGCGAGCGCGGTGAGCGGGGTGGTCTCGGCCGGTTTGAGGACGACGGTGTTCCCGGTGGCCAGGGCAGGGGCGATCTTCCACGCGAGCATGAGCAGCGGGAAGTTCCACGGAATGACCTGGGCCGCCACCCCGAGGGGGCGCGGATCGGGGCCCAGACCCGCGTGGGCGAGCTTGTCGGCCCATCCCGCGTAGTAGAAGAAGTGCGCCGCGACCAGGGGCAGGTCGACGTCACGGGTCTCCTTGATCGGCTTGCCGTTGTCCATGGACTCCAGCACGGCCAGTTCGCGTGAGCGTTCCTGGATGACACGGGCGATGCGGAACAGGTACTTGCCGCGTTCGGCGCCGGACATCCGGCTCCACACGGTGTCGTAGGCGCGGCGGGCCGCGGCCACCGCCTTGTCCACGTCGGCGGGCCCGGCCACGGCGACCCGGGCGAGTTCACTCCCGTCGGCGGGGTCGACGGTGGTGAGGTGCTCACCGCTCTCCGCCGGGGTGAAGGCGCCGTCGACGAACAGCTCGTAGGTCTCGCGCAGGGTGACGACGGAGCGGGACTCCGGTGCGGGCGCGTACTCGAAGATCACGACGTTTCAGTCCAGCGTGTAGTAGTCGGGGCCCGGGTAGGTGCCGGTGGACAGCCTGGTGCGCTGCATCAGAAGGTCGTTGAGCAGGCTGGAGGCGCCGATGCGGAACAGGTCGGGGGTCAGCCAGTCGGGACCGACGACCTCGTTGACCAGGACCAGGTTGCGGATGGCGTCCTTGGTGGTGCGGATACCTCCCGCGGGTTTGACGCCCACGCGTCGCCCGGTGGCGGCGTGGTGGTCGCGGACCGCCTCCAGCATGACCAGGGTGACCGGCAGGGTGGCGGCCGGGGAGACCTTGCCGGTGGAGGTCTTGATGAAGTCGGCTCCCGCCCTGATCGCCAGGTGGGAGGCGCGGCGCACATTGTCGTAGGTGGCCAGTTCGCCGGTCTCCAGGATGACCTTGAGGTGGGCGGTACCGCAGGCCTCCTTGATCGTGGCGATCTCCTCGAAGACCTTGAGGTAGTCGCCGGACAGGAAGGCGCCACGGTCGATGACCATGTCGATCTCGCCTGCGCCGTCGGCGACGGCGCGGCGGGTGTCGGCGAGTTTGGCCTCCATGGGCGCGCGGCCGGAGGGGAAGGCGGTGGCCACCGAGGCCACGGCGACGCCGGTGCCGCGCAGCGCCTCCACGGCTGTGGCGACCATGTCGGAGTAGACGCACACCGCGCCCACACGGGGCACGGTGCGGTCGGCGGGGTCGGGGCCCACGGCCTTGGCGCACAGGGCCCGGACCTTGCCCGGGGTGTCGGCCCCCTCCAGCGTGGTCAGATCCACCATGCGGATGGCCAGGTCGATGGCCTCGGCCTTGGCGGTGGTCTTGATGGACCGGGTGGACAGATCCTGGGCGCGGGCACGCGCACCGACCTCGTCCACTCCCGGGAATCCGTGCAGGAACGCCCGGAGGGAACGGTTGCTCATCGCCTCGGGCGCGAATGCGGTGTGGGGCACGGGCACCTACAGCTCGATCGGATCGTGGGTCACCCGTCCGCCGTGAACAGCGGGGACGGTTCGTGTTCGGTGCGGCGTGGGGAGGTGGCCCCCTCGACCGCCAGGCAGTCACCCTAACGCCGGGCGAAGGCGGCGTCAGCATCTGCGCGGACCGTGCCGCCCAAGGTTGGAGAAGCCTCCAAGGGAAGGCGAGGGCCATCCCCGTACTTTCCGCCATACAGAACCCGAGAACGCCAGAGAACAGGCGTTTTCTCCATCTCACGTTCTTCACAGGAGACACCACCGGTCTAGACCGGACCACTCCCCTGCGTGGACCTCCGGGGATGCCAAACTGGCCCGCAAGGGCGAGGGACGTGGAGGCACGGTGGACGACAGGAGGCCGACCGGACGCCGGGGCCACGGTCCCCACGAAGGCGCGGTCGCCCCCGGCCCGGTACGCCTGGTGCGGTTGGACCGGGACACCCCCGAGGCGGCCCTGCTACGACAGGCCGTGCTGCGACACCGCCTGCCACCGGGACAGCGCGGACTCGCGAAGCCGCCGGTGGCCACCCTGCCCGCGGCCGACGCCGACCCCGCCCGCGTCCCCTTCGCCGTACGCGTCCTCGCCTCACCCGTGAGCGACGCCGCCCAGGCCCGGTCCGTCTGTGCCGGATTCGGTGTCCTGGACCGGGCCGTGCACACCCGCGACCTGGTCCCCGATCCGGATCGGGCGGTGCTGTTGCGCGCCTTCTACGTCACCACCGCCTGGCAGGGCAGAGGCGTGGGCCGGACCGCGTGCTCGCCTCCGGCGCTGGACCGCCTGGTCACCGAGGTGGCGCCGCACGCCGACACACTGGTGCTGTGCGTCAACGAGGCCAACCACGCGGCGGTGCGCGTCTACCGGCGCGCCGGCTTCTCCTTCACCGGACACCGCCACCTGGACGAGGTCGGGCGACCACAGCTGGTGATGACCCGCCCCGTGGTCGTGTCCCCCTGACCGGTCTCCTCCGACGGAGCCCCCTCGACCGCACCGACCACGGAGGGCGGGCAGGGCCCGACCGGACGATGCCCGAGGGCCCCGAGGACGCCCGCTCCCGCAAGGGGCCTGTCCTGTGTCGACCTCGTGCCCGTGGTCACTGTCGATGGTGACGCCGGGGTCGCCGCCGTCGGGCGAGGACGAAAGACCCGGCGTGCCGGCCATCGCGCCCCACGCCACCACCCGCGCCCCGCGACTCGGGAGGGGCGAGCAGGATTCCACCGACCGGCCCTAAGCTGTGGCCATGGCGGAGTTCCGGATCAGCAGCGATGACGAGCGGGTCGATCTGCGCAGGTTGGCGATGGCCCTGGTCGAGTCACAGGGGTGGGCCCGCGAGGACGTCGGTGTCTGGGACAACCGTCAAGGCGAGGTGATCGTGACCGTGGACGACGCCCTGTTGCACAAACCCGAGGCCGATCCCCTGCACCGTCCCCGGCACACACCGCGAGCGGTGCACGAGGCCTGTGAGTCACTGCGCAGGGAGGACGGCTCCCTACGACGGGTGGACTTTCGTGTGCTGCGCGAGGAGACGGCCCGGTTCTTCTCCGCCGGATGGACCGTCGCCGACGTCCTGCACGCCCTGGCCCACAGGCCCGACGGCGTTCCCTGGCCGAGCGGCCCGGACCACCAGGGCACCGAGTGGCTGCACGCGCGGATGAGGGCCTGGCGGACTCCCGACGGCGACATCCGCCCCTCCAAGTCACAGGAGGCCGCCCAACTGAGGGTGATCAGCAAGGCGGGCCTGCCCATGGACATCGGTCTGCCCGAGGATGCGGAGGTGCCCCAGCGGCCGGTGGCCAGCCCGTCCGTGGCCCGGTCCGCCGCCGACGACGCGCGCCGGCTCATGAGACAGAACTCCCGGACCAGCGTCGACTCCCTGACCCACCGCGACCGCACCTCGGCCAACTTCAGCCGCCGGGACGACCGGTAGGTCCGCTCTCCTCCGCGGAGGAGCTCGAAAGACCACCCGCGGCTCCGCGCTCCTCCATCAGTGCGACCGCCGCGGTCGCCGCCTCGCCCAGGGCCATCTCGGTCGGCCCCCGGCCCACGAACCTCCGCCACAGGGTGGCGAAGATCAAGGAACCGAGGACGAACTGCTCCAGCAGCCAGGGCTGTTGCCAGTCGACCCCCGAGACGGAGATGACCACCGCCAGGACCACGATGTGCCCGCTGTAGATCGTCAGCGGCATGCGGCCGACCGAGGTCAGCGGGTAGGTCAGGGTACGGAGACGGTCGCACAGGAACATGCACACCACCAGCACGACCAGTCCCTGTCCGATCGCCTCGGCGATCTCGAAGGTGGTGCCGGTGTGGGGCGCGCCGGTCGCCAACCACCACCAGGAGTCGGTGGGCACCTGGCCGGAGACCGACTCCATCTTGTCGGTCACCGCGTAGCGCACGTCGTCCACCACCGCCGGGTCGGTGACCATCTCCGGAGGCAGGCCGGTCAGGGCGGGACCGCGCGTCTCCACCAGTCGGTCCAGTCCGCCCAGGGGGTACAGCATCAGCCAGGAGCCCACGTAGCCGAACACGGCCAGGACCAGGCCCGTGGCCGCCAGGCGCCACCGCACCGCTGTGGCGGTCAGGTCCCGGCGACCCACCGCCATCCCCGCGATCACGTAGACCATGAAGGTGATCGCGGGGTAGTAACCGGTCAGGAAGAACTCGG
>CALGOD010001012.1 GCA_937957845.1 uncultured Nocardiopsis sp. | reverse complement strand
CTTGCGCATGTACTCGACGCCGGCCCGCCACTCGTCGGTCTCGAACATGTGGATGAGCTCGCCGCCCTCGTGACGCCACTGCTTGGGCGCGCCGAAGACCTGCCGGATGCTCAGGGTGAAGTCGCCGAACGCCCAGCGGTTGTTGTCGGGGTCGTTGATCTCCTCACCGATCGCGAAGAGGTCGTCGGGGCTGCTCGGCGGCTCGATGCCGTACTCCTCCAGCAGGTCGCGCCGGTACAGCACCCAGTTGCCGAAGGGTTCGGAGGGCCAGGGAACGCCCTGCAGTCGTCCGTTGAAGACGTTCCACCGCCAGGCGTCGCCGTCCAGGTTGGCGAGCATCGGATAGGCGGCGGCGCTGTCGCCGGCAAGGAGCGGGGTCAGGTCCTCGAAGAGCTCGCCCACGGCTCGGTTGAACTGCGGGACCAGGTTGATGACCCAGTCCGGGAACATCGTGATGTCGGCGACGTCGCGCCCGGCCACCACCGCGTTCATCTTGTCGATGATCGTGTTGCCGTCCTGGAAGTTGAACTCGACCGTGGCGCCCATACGGCCGTTGACGTGGTCGAAGAAGGAGTTGTTGCCCAGGCCCGGCGGGATCGGTCCCCACATGGGGGTCATGGCCGTGTAGTGGCCTCCTCTGCCGAGGGGTTCGGGCACGGCCGTGATGAGGGTGTCGGGGTAGGAGGTGAACCCGTCCGGGGCGCCGTGCAGCCCCTCGATGTCAGGGGAGACACCGTCGAAGGGGATGTACGTGGGGATGAGGTCGTCCAGGGAGGTGGCCTCCGGGGCGGAACCGCCACCGCCACCCCCGCCCGAACCGCAGCCGGAGAGGGTTCCCGCGGGGAGTGCGGCGGCGGTGGAGGCGCCCACCAGTCCGAGGAAGCGGCGGCGGTGGATCGCCGGATGCAGGGGGGAGGGGGGCATAGCTCGTTCCTTCGGTCGATCAGGCCGCAGCCCGGGGGGTAGGAAACGAAGGGCCATTTTGCTATGAATTGATTGGCCGTTTGGGCAAACAAATTACTCCACTGTGATGTGGCGCACAAGATCCTCCGGCGTTGAAGTCGAAGCGTTTCGATTTCGAAGGACAATGCCCCGTGCACGAGAGGCGGACACCCCCCATGAGTTCCCCTTCGACCGTCCCGCCCCACCGGGATCCCGACCTGCCGGACGAGGATCGCCTGGACGACCTGATCGGTCGCCTCACCACCGAGGAGAAGATCGGTCTGCTCCACCAGCACCAGGCGCCGGTCGAACGCCTGGGGATCGGCCCCTTCCACACGGGCACCGAGGCACTGCACGGCCTGGCCTGGCTCGGCCCCGCCACCGTCCATCCCCAGGCCCTCGGACTGGCGAGCACCTGGGATCCGGACCTGGTCCGTCGCGTGGGCGAGGCCACCGCCGACGAGGTCCTCGCCCGTCAGGACGCCGGCGCCGGACGCAACGTGTGGGCGCCGGTGGTCAACCCGTTGCGCGACCCCCGGTGGGGCCGCAACGAGGAGGGCTATTCCGAGGACCCGTGGTTGACCGGGCTCCTGGCCGCCGCCTACGCCCGGGGGCTGGCCGGAGACGGCCCTCGCCTGCGCACCGCGCCGACCCTCAAACACTTCCTCGCCTACAACAACGAGGAGGGACGCTGTGAGACCTCCAGCGACCTGCCACCACGGGTGCTGCACGAGTACGAACTCCCGGCCTTCCTGCCGGCCCTGGTCGACGGGGCGGCCGTGGCCGTCATGCCCTCCTACAACCTGGTCAACGGGCGTCCCGCGCACCTGAGCCCGCTGATCAACGACGTCCTGCGTCCTGCCGCACCCGACCACCTGCTGGTGGTCAGTGACGCCTACGCCCCGGCCAACCTCACCGGGGCACAGCACTTCCACCCGGACCCGCCCACCGCCTACGCCCACGCGATCCGGGCCGGGCTCGACAGCTTCACCCAGGACGACGACAGGCCCGCGGCCACCCTGGGGCACCTGAGCGAGGCGCGTCTACGTGGACTGCTCACGGAGGACGACGTCGACCGTGCCGTACGGCACGTGCTCTCCCTCCGGATGCGGCTCGGCGAGTTCGACACAGGGACGGACGAGGAGGGAGCCCTCGTGGACGCGGGGGCCTTCGACACCCCCGGACACCGATCCCTGGCCAGGGAGGCGGCCACCCGTTCGTTGGTGCTGTTGCGCAACGAGGGGACGTTGCCGCTGCGCGACGTGCGCCGGGTCGCCGTCATCGGGCAGCTCGGGGACACGGTGCTGGAGGACTGGTACAGCGGGACGCTGCCCTACGCCGTCACCGCGCGCGCCGGGATCGCCGAGCGTGTCACGACGGTGTTCTGCGAGGGCGTCGACCGGGTGCGCCTGCGTCTCCAGGGGGGCGAGGCGGTCCTCGACCCGGGCGGGGACGCTCCGCTGCGGCCGGCGACCGAGGGAGGGCCGGGAAGCGCGTTCGACCTCCTGGACTGGGGCGGTGGGGCGTTCGTGCTGCGCTCGACGGTGACCGGTCGGTGCCTGGACGAGGGGCCCGACGGCACCCTGGTCGGTACCGCTCCCGGCCCCGGCACCTGGGAGGTGCGTCAGACCTTCCGCATGGAGGAGGTCGGGCCCGGCCGGTTCGTCCTGGTCCAGGTGCACACAGGACGCCGCGTCGGCCTGGTCGGGGACGGACGCGCCCTCGGGCTGACCGAGGGCGAGGCGGTCCCCTTCACGGTCGAGGGGCTGGGCTCGGGCGCGGCGGAGGCCGCGCGCGTGGCCTCCACCGCCGATGTCGCGGTGGTCGTCCTGGGAGACCACCCCATGGTCAACGGTCGCGAGACCGAGGACCGGACCGACCTGGACCTGCCGGCCGCCCAGGAACGGGTGCTACGTGCGGTGCACGAGGCCAACCCGGCCACGGTCCTGGTGCTCGTCAGCGGATGCCCGTTCGCCCTCACGTGGGCCGACGAGCACGTCCCGGCGATCCTGTGGTCGGCGCACGGCGGTCAGGAGTACGGCCACGCGCTGGCCGACGTGCTCTTCGGTGACGCCGAGCCCGCCGGGCGGCTCACCCAGACCTGGTACCGGTCGGTCGACGACCTGCCCGACATCCTCGACTACGACATCATCGGCGCGCGCGGCACCTACCTGTACTTCGAGGGGGAGCCGCTCTACCCGTTCGGGCACGGCCTCGGCTACACGCGGGTGGAGTACGCGGCGCCGGCGGTCAGGGTCGAGGAGGGCAGGGTCACCGTCACCGTCGTGGTCACCAACCACGGAACACGGCCCGCCGAGGAGGTCGTGCAGGTCTACACCCGCCAACTGGCCTCACGGGTGCGCACCCCCTTGCGCGCGCTACGTGGATTCGCCCGGGTACGGGTGGAGCCGGGACGCGAAGCCGTGGCCGAGGTGACCTTCGACGTGGACCGGCTCGCGCTGTGGGACACCACCCGGAGCCGTTTCGTGGTGGAGGACGCCCCGCGCGAGGTCCTCGTCGGACGTTCGGCCACCGATATCCGCGCGACCGCCGCCCTGGACGTGCCGGGCGAGGCGATCCCGCCCCGCGACGCGTTCACCGCCTGGTCGGCGGTGGACTACGACGAGGCCCGGGGGACGCTGCTGCGTCCGCTCACCCCCGAACGGGGCGACGTGGTGCGCTCACGCGAGGCGGGCGCGTGGGCGGCCTTCCGCGACGTGGACCTCGCAGACGGGATCACCGGGTGCCGGCTGGTGGTGAACGCCGAACGTGCGGGCGTGCTCCGACTACGACTGGACGATCCCCGGAGAGGGCCGACCATCGCCGCGGCCGATGTCACGGTGGGAGGGGACCGCTACGACTTCGTCGAGATCACCGCCTCCGTGGTCGGAGCCGAGGGGGTCCGGGACGTCTACCTGGTCTTCGACGAGCCGGGCACGGCCGTGGCGACCATGGTCTTCACGGGTCGCTGACGGGAGCGTGGCGGTCAGACCGGGGTGGTGGGGACGCGGGGCTCGGGAAGGGGCAGCAGTCCCGCGTCGAGCGAGTGGATCATCGCGGTGGCCCCGCCCCGGGCCGCCGCGCTCAGGCCCAGGGACGACAGTTCGATCCGACAACCGCCCGCCTGCGGCGCGAACGCGCTCGCCACCGCCTCCCTCCGGCAGGAGGGCAGCAGCCACGGGCCCAGGGGCACGAAGTAGCCGCCCAGCACCACCAGGCCCGGGTCGATGATGTTGATGAGCACGGCCAGGCCCCGGCCCAACCAGCCGCCCGCCCGCTCCAACGCGTCCACGGTCGTGGCGTCGCCCTCGCCGGCGCGCTCCACGGCCACCTTCACCAGTGCGGCGATGTCGCCGCCGGACAAAGGACGGTCCGGGACCCGGTCGGGGACCGCCTCGCGCAGGATCGCGTCGATCCCGGCCAACGCCTCCAGGCAGCCCCGCCTGCCGCACGCGCACTCCGGTCCGTCCGGGAGCAGCGGCAGATGTCCCACCTCACCCGCGAATCCGCCGGCACCGCGCAGAGGCTCGCCCCCCGCCAGCAGGCCCGCGCCGATGCCGACCTCGCCGGTCAGGTACGCCAGGTCGGCGGTACCGGCGAACGAGCCCACGCGGTACTCGGCCACCGCGCCCAGGTTGGCGTCGTTGTCCACCCGTACCGGGACGCCCTCGATCCCCTCCTCGCGCAACAGTTCCAGGAGTCGTGTGCGCAACGGCAGGTTCCGCCAGCCCAGGTTGGGCGCGTGCGTCACCGTTCCCGAGGGGGCGTCGATCAGGGCCGGAACCGCCACGCTCACCCCCACGGTGGTACGTCCGTCCAGCGCCGGGTCGGTGAGCGTGGCCCCGAGGGTGTGCGCGATACGGCGCACGGACTCCTCGGCGCCTGCGGAACGCGCGTCGAACGGGACGTGGCGGCTGATCAGTTCACGCTGGAGCAGGTCCACGGCGACCACCGACAGGTAGTCCACGTTGACCTCCAGACCGACCGCCGCGATCGAGGAGTCGTCCAGGGCCAGCAGGACACCGGGGCGACCCACCCGCTGCTGGGAGTCGCGGCCGGTCTCACGGACCAGGCCGCGTGACATGAGGTCGGCGACCAGGCTGGAGACGGTGGTCTTGTTCAGTCCGGTGGCCGAGGCGACCTCCGCGCGTGAACAAGGGGCCAGTTCGCGGACCGTGCGCAGCACGACCCCCAGGTTCGTCTCGCGGACGGTCTGGAAGCTCACTGTTCCCGAAGCCACGCTGGTCTCCTCCTCCGCCGCCGCACGCCGTGTCCGGATCGTACCGGGATGCTCGTACCCGCCTCGCAAAGCGGTTGCGCCTTTCCCGTTCCTCTGGTGTGATCCGGCTTATGGTGCCTGCCGATCTCTTCCGAGACCAGCCCGTCCTGACAGGGGCGAGGATCCGACTCGAGCCGCTCGACGCCGTGACCGGTGAGCACATCATCGAACCCCTGCTGAACATGGATCCGGAGGTGCGCCGTCTCACCGGCACCCACCGCAGATTCACGGAGGAGGAACTGCGCTGTTGGGCCGCGACCCGTCCCGCCCACCACGACCGGGCCGACTGGGCGATCTTCTCCGAACACGGCACCTGCCTGGGGGACTGTGCCCTGACCGACCTGGATCCCGACAACGCCGGCGCGGACTACCGGATCGCGCTCCACCACATGTCCGACACCGGCAGGGGCTACGGAACCGAGGCCACCGACCTGGTCCTGGAGTACGCGTTCACCGTGGCCGGACTGCACCGGGTGGCCCTGGAGGTGTTCGACTTCAACGTCGGTGCGCAGAAGTCCTACGCGCGGTCCGGTTTCGTGCGGGAGGGCGTGCGACGTGGTTCCCTGCGCTGGGACGGTGAGTGGCACGACACGGTGCTGATGTCGATCCTGGCCGAGGAGTACGCCGAGCTGCGCGTTCCCTCCATGGGAGGAAACCGCTAGTCTCGGGCCCATGCCCGTTCCCGAGTTCCTCCTCGCCCTGCGTGAGCACGTCGGTCACGGACTCCTGCCCCTGGTCGGGGTGACGGGGGTGGTGCTCGACGAGGAGGGCGGTGTCCTGTTGCACCGGCGTGCCGATGACGGGCGCTGGTGCACTCCCGGCGGCATCCTGGAACCGGGGGAACAGCCCGCCGAGGCCGTGGTCCGGGAGGTCCGTGAGGAGACCGGTCTGGAGGTCGTGGTGGAACGGCTCTCCAGCGTGGTCGCCCAGGAACCCTTCACCTACCCCAACGGTGACCGGGTGCAGTTCCTCGACCTGGCCTTCCGCTGTCGTCCTGTGGGCGGCTCCCTCGACGCCAGTGGTGACGAGAGCCTGGACGTGCGCTGGTTCGCCCCGGACGCCCTGCCGGACATGCCCCGGCGGATCATCGACAGGATCGGTTGCGCGCGTCAGGATCGGCCGGACCCCTACTACGTCGCCTGAACGGCCGGGGGAGGTGCCGGCGGGCGGCTCCGCCCCGGGGCGTCCCTCAGAGGAACACCCGGCCCCGTCTGCGTCGGTCGCGCAGAGCCGCCATCCGACGGGTGTTGCCGGGCCGCCGGACCAGGAGGTGGTACAGCAACAGTGAACAGCCGCGATCGGTGCGGGCCCGGGCCGCCATCTCACCCATGTTGACCCGGGTGTACAGGCGTCCGCCTCCGGCGGGGATCCGCACGGCGTGCGCGCCCTCGGGGACGTGCGCGTAGGCGTGGTCGTCGGCGGTGTACTCCATCGCCCGGGACAGGGCGGACCCCAGCCCCGGGACCAGTTCCGCGCCGAGGGTCGCCACCCGACGCCAGAACCCGGTGTGTCCGGCGACCACGTGGCCCAGCTGGTGGGCGACCAGGAAGGCCAGCGCCTCGGGGTCGCGGACCCTGCCGTCCGAGTCGAACAGTTCCTCCGACAGCACCAGGTACCTGCGCAGCCCATGTCCGGCGGCGTCCGTTCCCCAGGGACACCATCCCGTCCGTACGTAGGCCTCCGGCACCCGGGACAGCCCCATCTCGGTGGCCAGCGAGGACACCAGCCGGTGCGCCTCGGGGAACTGGGTGGGCGAGATCCGCACGAACTCGGCCCGCCGTCGCGCGTACAACAGCCCCCGGGCCTTCCAACACACGACGGGCACGGCGGCCGGCGCGGCGACGCCCCACATCCACGAACCGGTCATGAGCCACACCGTGTGGACCAACCCGGCGGCCACCAGCAGTGTCACGCCCACGCACACGGCCAGGAGTGGGAACTCCCAGGGATGGGCGGACGCCGGGACGACCTCCTCATCGCTGTCGAGCCGGCACAGTCCACCGATGTGACCTCGGGGGGAGAGGAGCGGGTCCGCTTCCGGAACCGGACGCCCGGAACAGCCGGGCGCGCCGTGAGCCGGACAGACGGGGGTGCGTCCCTTCGAGGGCATCGTGTGGGACATGGCTGCCTCCCCTCGGGGCGCGGTCTGCGGAACAACGGGGGGTGACTACTTCCTGTATCCAAATATTACTTTCCGCTGTCCTTCGAGAGAGGGTTCGCGCGCGACGGCGTGTCTGGGCACAGGGCCCTCCGCACCTGGGCGGTTCCGAACGGACCGGGGCCGGCGGATCGTCGCGCCGGCCCCGGGGGTCCGCCTCGTTCCCTCACGCGGCGTCATCACCAGTGCGGTTGCTCGTACCGGCGCAACTCCTCGGCGAGCACGTCCAGGAAGTGGTCCACCTGGGCGGGGTCGTATCCCGGCCTGGCCCGCGTGGTGGCGAACTGGACCCGCTCCACCTCGGCCGCGGTGAGGGTGGCCTGGTCCGGCCGTCCACGTTGGAGCATGTCCAGCGTGAACTCGGCACGGTCCAGGAAGTCGTCGACCTCCTGTTCGTTGTATCCCGTGGTCAGCCGGGTGGTGGCGAACTGCTGCTCCCGGATGTCCCGTGGTGTCAGCAGGGAGGGCCGCGACGACCGGGACTGCGGGTGGGGCGTTCCACCCCGGGGGTGGGGGGAACTCGAACGGGGCTGTTCGGTGTGCTCCGGTCCGCCCGTCCCGTGACGCCCGGCTCGCCCGTGCGTCTTAGATGTCTCGTGGGAAGCGGTGGAACCGCTCCCGTGTCGGGGCGGCAGGGGTGGCGAGTGTCGCTGGTCGCCGGGGCGCCCGAGGCCGCGTTCGGTCAGATCGGCGATCACGAGGTCGAGGAAGTCGTCGACCTCGTCCTCGCGGTATCCCGGACTGAGCCTCGTGGTGCGGAACCGCGAGTTACGCACCTCTTCGGCCGTGATGAGGGGGCCCTTGCGCGGTCCGCCCTCCAGGGCGACGAGTGTCGCCTCGATCCGGTCGAGGAGTTCGTCGACGTCCTGCTCGTTGTAACCCGGGCGTAGACGCACCGTGTGGAACTTCTTTTCGCGGATGTCCGCCGGTGTCAGAGGCATGGTCCCCATTGTGCAGTTCACGAGGTGGCCTGGGGGGTTATCCCCGAGCTTTGCGTGATTCGGCTTCGGTCAGCTGTTCTGCCAGATAGGACAGGGTGTCCGAGACCTGTTGGCGGTCGTATCCGCGCAGGGCCAGGTCCAGGGTGGCGGAGCGCAGTTCCTCGGAGCCGATCGGCTGAGGGCGTTCGGCGGACTGCCCGGGGAGCGACAGAGGCGGCGTGAAGACCGGAGTGCCGGTGAGCGCCGCCACGGTGAAGTTGGCTCGGTCGATGAGTTCGTCCACCTGCCGACGGTCGTATCCACGCAGGATGAGGTCGAACTCGGGGAGAGGTTGTGGTACGGGGGGTGTCATGGGGGCATTATGCCCACGAGGAGTGGTGCGCGCCACAGTCGAGGGCCCTCGTGGCCGGGTGCGGACGCGCGAGACCGTCCTATCGGCGCATGAGGTAGGAGGCCAGTCCCCGGGCGATGGCGTCGGCTGCCTGCTCCCGCCACGCGGGATCCTCCATGAGGGCGGCGTCCTCGGGGTTGCGCATGTTGCCCGTCTCCAGGAAGACCTTGGGCACGGTGGACATGTTCAGTCCGCCCAGGTCGGTGCGCTCGTCGAGCCCCTCGTCGGCGAGGTAGTCGGCGTAGGGGACGTCGCTGCCCTCCAGGTACTCACGGCGGATGTCCTCGGCCAGGAGACGGGAGGGTTCCACGATCTCCTCGGTGAAGCCGCTGACCTCGCCGGGGGTGATCACGTGGAAGCCGCGCCCGGTCTCGGGGCCGCCGTCGGCGTGGATGGACACGGCGGCGTCCGCGTCGACCTCGTTGCCGATCTCCGCGCGCTCGTCGATGCACGGGCCGACGCCCTCGTCGTCCTCGCGTGTCAGCACGACGGTGGCGCCGTCGGCCTCCAACCTCTCCCTCACGAGCAGGGACAGTTCCCAGTTGAACTCGTGTTCGGCGTACCCACTGGCGGTCTCGGCGCCGACGGTGTCGCAGGCCTTCTTCTGGGGCCCCGCGGGGACCATGGCGTTGATCCGGTCCGGAGCGGCGGCGTTGCCACCGTTGTGACCGGGGTCGATGACGACGACGCGGGTACTGAGGGGACCCTCGCCGACGGGTCGGTCGCCGGCGCCCTCCGTGTTCTCCGGATCATCGTGGCCGTCGGTGGAACCGGTGTGGTCCTCCGGCCCCGGGAGGGGCAGCGCCGCGGTGGGGTCGGCGCTCGGCGAGCCCCCTGGAAGCGCCGAACAGGCGGCGGTGAGCAGGAGGGCGAGGGAGACGAGGGGCAGGGCGCGGGTGGCGCGGCTCCGGGGCCCTGGTGGTGCGGAGACGGGCATGTCCACAACCTAGTGGCTCGGGGCCTCCGGAACGTACCCCGAGGGTGTCGCGGGGAGGCACCGCGTGCCGTGCCCGACCGCGCTCGGGATCGGATCCGCGAGGGACGGCGCGAAGGGATGGTTCCACGGCCTTTCCCCACAAAAGCCTTCTATGTAAGACGCGCGGGAAGGCATTCGGTTTACAGCGTTTATGAAGTTTTTTGGAAATGACCGAAGTCGCGGCCCAGGATAGCAAGAAGTTCTTCTGTGGCCTTTTTGTGACCCCCTTTGGGGGTTTTCTCCCTTTTGCTATGTGTAAGGTTTTAGTCAGGAAATGGGAAGTGATTCGAACGCGGCCTCGTGAGGCTCTGTTCTGTGGCCCCAGCCGTGTCCTCCCTGTTTTCGATGGCAGCGGACCCTCTGTGTGACCCTGCTTTCCCCCATCCGAACTCTGGTTCGTGTTCCGCGTCCCCGGACCTCTCCGCGTCTGCGGTGGTGCGCGTATCCAGGCGGCCCGACGAGATCGGGCCGTGGTGATCCGAATGAGGATTGATTTGAAGAACACCCGTATCGCCGCACGCCGCGTTCTCCAGGGCGGTGCCACTTTCGCCGCTCTGGGCGCCCTGAGCATCGCCACGGCCCTTCCCGCCGCGGCCGACGCCCAGGTCGTCGGTTGGGCCTACGCCGAGGTGCCGGGCGGGTTCGCCGTGGCGGAGACCTACATCACTCCGCAGGGCGAGTCCTCCAGCGACTCCAACGGCGGATCCTTCTCGATCGACAAGTACCTCAGCGTCGACGTCTCCACCACGGCCTCCGTGGGCGCCGGTGGTTCCACCGCCACGACCACGGTGAACAGCGCCCGCTTGGTGCTCACCGAGGCCGACGAGGAGATCGAGACCCAGAGCGAGGAGGGTGACGAGGCCGAGGAGGAGGCCGGGGAGACCGACGAGCTCGGGGAGACCGACGAGGCCGAGGAGGGTGACGAGGCCGGGGAGACCGACGAGGCCGACCAGCCCGCCGAGGAGCCCGCTCCCGCCGAGGGTGAGAACGGCGGCGACACCGGCGAGGGCGACGCCGACACAGGCGACGCCGACGGTGGCGCGGGTGACGCCGACGAGGACGGGTCCGCCCCGGCCCCGGCCGAGAAAGGTGGTTGAGCCCCGGTGGGCCAGGAGCACCGCGAAACGGTCTCGGACAACGACAAG
>CALGOD010001011.1 GCA_937957845.1 uncultured Nocardiopsis sp. | reverse complement strand
AGGGCATGCGCAGGTAGGCGCACAGCACGTCGATGACCATCTGCACCAGGTCCTCACGTCCCTCGGGTGCCTCATCGGCCAGCCGGGCCAGAGCGTGAACTCCGGCCAGGCGCACGGCGGCGTGTTCGCTGCCGAGTTTGTCACTGGCGCTGTCGAAGGTGTCGGTGAAGAGCTTGGACACCTCGCGTTCGGCGTCGGCTTCGGTGGTGCGTTGGCGGCGGTAGGAGATCACCAACAACGCCACACCGCCCAGCCCGGCCACGATCGCAAAAGCACGGGTGGCGATCGCGTCCAGGTCCTTGGGGGTCAGCTCCTGGGGTGGTTGCCATCGAGGGGTGTCCAGCACCAGCCAGGCCAGGGCGGTCATCGCCGCGACCGCGCCCGCGGCCACCGCCCAGGCGGCCAGGATCAGCCAGACCAACCGCACCGGCGAGGTGCGTTCCGAGGCGGGTTTCCAGTTCACTCCCACCACCCCGGCGGCTAGCAGCACAGCACCGACTCCGGCTGCGGCCGCGCGCCAGTTCTGGCCCGAGGTGAGTCCGAGCAGGTCCCACACTGCGGCGGCCAGGGGCCACAGCGCCACGGCCGCTACGAGCCCGCCGAGAATGACCGCGCTCCAGGACAGGCCACGGCGTCGTTGATCGAGGCGCTCCCACAGCCGCAGGGCGTGCTTCTTGAGGCGTGTCCGCCACGGGACGGCGGGAGGAGCGGGGGTGGGGGTGGTGGTCATGGTGCGACCGTAGCCAAGCCCGCCGGCGTGGGGTGGGGTCTGACCCAAACTGGCCGGGCCCGCCGAGTTTGGTTCTTCCGACGCTCCGGCGAGGGACTACGTGGAAGCAGGGTTCTGGGTCGTTCGTGCCGAGACCGGCTTCGGAAGCGGAGTTCCGGAACCTGCATCGACACCAGCACCACGGAACTCCGGTTCCTGAGATCTTCAGGAACAGGGCCCGCATAGGCCCAAGGGCCGCGTCCCCCACCACGGAGGGGTGGCCCCGCTGCCGTGGGTGCGGCATGCCGTACCCACCTCGCCCGCGCCCGGGACCCTCCCGCGACCACCGCCGGTCGCCGCCTCCTCGCCCCCGACTCAGGACGCGCCGGGCTCCGCGCCCTCCCCCTCCGCCGGT
>CALGOD010001010.1 GCA_937957845.1 uncultured Nocardiopsis sp. | reverse complement strand
TAGGGCGGAAACCAACGGCGTACGACGCGGGCCCTGAACCGCGTGTGCCAGGACGGGAGTCCATACCCCGGTCGGGGTACGGAAAGTTCGAATACACGAACGGAGGGGACAGGCCCGACAACGCACTGATCAGGCGTCCCACACACGCGGAACGCCTGATCAGAGGTTCTCCTCAGCGAAGCGGATCGAGCGCGCGCAGCTCCTCTGGACGCTCTCCGGTCGTGATCTGCTCGGCGAGCAGCCGTCCGGTGATCGGCCCGTGGGTGAGCCCCCACATGCCGTGCCCGCCGGCCATGTAGACCCCGGGCGCCCGGGTCGCGCCCACCAAGGGCATGCCGTCGGGGGTGACCGGGCGGGAACCGACCCACTCGTCGGTGCGCTCGTCCCACTCCACGCCCGAGACGTAGGAACGGGCGGAGGCGATGATGGCCTCGATGCGCCGCTGGACCAGGGCCGCGTCGGGACGGCGGAACTCCATCGTCCCGGCCACCCTCAAAGAGCCCTGGTAGGGCGTGCACGCGACCCGGGCCTCGGGAAGGTAGAACGGACCGGGAATGGGCTCACGTGTGGGCACGGTGAAGGAATATCCCCTGCCCGCGCGGACCTGGGTGCGGACACCATGGGCCCGGGAGAGCCGGTCGAACCAGGCTCCGGTGGACACCACGACGGCGTCCGAGGTGATCGGCTCGTTCTCGGAGGAGGTCGTGATGACCGTGCCGCCACTGGCGTGGACGTCGGCCACCTCGAACCCACCGCGGATCTCCCCGCCGCGTTCGACCACGGACCGGGCCAGGTTCTGGACCAGGGTGCCCGGATCGACGTAGCGCTGGCCGTCCATGCGCACGGCCGCCCCGACGTGCTCGGAGGCCTGGGGCAGGGCCTCGCGCGCCTGGTCACCGGTGAGCGCGCTGTACTCCAGGGACAGGCCGGAACGGGTCACGCGTTCCAGTTCGCGCAGCAGACCGGTCGCCGCCCGAGGAGACCGGAAGAGCGCGGTGATGGGCGCGTCCACCATGGTCGTCTCCACCCCGCCCTTGGCCAGGACGTCGAAGGCGTCCAGGCACGCGGTGTTGAAAGGCAGGTTGGCCTGTACGGCCCGGTCCCACGCGCCCCAGCGGCAGTGGGCGGCGAACCGGGTGAGGAACAGCCACAGTTCGGGGTCGATGGTGGCCGGAACCGACAGCGGAGCGGCGGGGTCCAAGAGGGAACGGATCCCGTAGCGCAGGACTCCGGGTTCGTTCAGGGGTAGAGCGAGCGCGGGGGAGAGCCACCCGGCGTTGCCCCAGGACGAACCCGCACCGACGTCACCGCGGTCGACCACGGTGACGTGTACGTCGCGCTCCTGAAGGAACCACGCGGTCGAGAGGCCGACGATCCCCGCCCCCACGACCAGCACCCTTCGTGCGTGGCCGTCGAGACCCATGTCCGTCATTCCCGTGTCTCCCCCTCAACGATGTGTGTTTTCATCCACCAGCACCAGCCTGCTCGAACACGCCATGTAAAGGCTTGTCGGAAATGGACAAAGGGGCTCCTTCCAATTGTGGGGCACGGCCAAGGTTCCGCGTGGCCCGGTTCCGCTTCTCCAGCGTAGGTGACGGGCGTCATCCGCCGCCCGTGGCGGCCCTGCGGACTCCGGCGGTGACCGAGGCGGAGTCGGAGGCCGACGGGACACCGTCGACCTTCACCCGCCCCGGTGAGCGGGGCCGGTACACCGATGCGCGCGTCCCTCACGAGGGGCCCACGGTCCGGGGAACGAAGCGGCGGGCCACGTTTCGACGCTAGTCTTCGGAAGGTCACCGGCGCGCTCTGACACGCCCGTGGGCATTGCGGCGGGG
>CALGOD010001009.1 GCA_937957845.1 uncultured Nocardiopsis sp. | reverse complement strand
GACCAGTCCGGAACGAGGGTCGGCCGCGTCCGCGGGTGAGGAGCCCCACCCGAGGTCGGACCGAGAGACGTATTTGCTCGGTCGAGGCATGCCTCCATTATGTCAAGCCGACACTGCGAAGGGTAGTGGTTCGATGGCGCGAAGTGATTTTCTCTGGTCACGGGCTCACCGTGTGGCGCAGGGGCATCGCGCCGTCGAGGCTGCGGCACGATGGGGGTGACCGACTCCCGGGAGGTGACCGGTGCGCTCCGCACACACCGTCAGCGTCGTACGCGAAGCCGAGCAGGTGCTCATGGCACGTCTGCCCGACGGAGCCCTCATGCGCAGGGCCGCGACGGGACTCGCCGTGGAGTGCGCCCGGCTCCTGCCCCGGGTGTACGGGGCGCGGATCCTGCTCATGGTCGGCGGTGGCGACAACGGCGGTGACGCCCTCTACGCGGGTGCGGACCTGGCGTCCCGGGGCGCCACGGTGCACGCCCTGCTCGCGGGGAGGGGCGCCCACGAGGGCGGTATCGCCGCCCTGCGCGCCGCGGGCGGGCGGGCCTGGTGGTTCAGCGACGCCAAAGTCGACGAGGCCGACCTGTTCGACGCGGATCTCATCGTCGACGGGCTCGTCGGCATCGGCGGGCGCGGAGGCCTGCGCAAACCGCACTCCACCCTGGCCCTGCTCGCGGCGAACGCACCCGCTCCCGTGGTCTCGGTCGATCTGCCCAGCGGGGTGGACGCCGACACCGGAGAGGTCCCCGGGCACGCGGTCCGGGCCGACGTCACCGTCACCTTCGGCACGTACAAGCCGGGGCTGTTCGTCGACCCGGGCGCCGAGCACGCGGGCCTGATCCGTTTCGTGGACATCGGGCTGGCCCCCGAACTTCCCGGCCCGGCCCTGGTCCGCCCACAGGCCGTGGACATCGCCTCGCTCCTGCCCACCCCCGGTGCAGAGACCGACAAGTACCGGCGGGGCGTGCTGGACGTCCGGGCCGGATCGGACCGGTACCGGGGCGCCGCCGTCCTGTGCGTCGGTGGGGCGCTACGGACCGGGGTCGGCATGGTCCGCTACGGGGGCGGGGCCGCCGTCGTCGACCAGGTGCTCTCCCACTGGCCGGAGACCGTCGCGAGCCTCCTCGATCCGCAGAGCAGCACCGACCTTTCGCCCGCACGCGCCTCGGCGGTCGTCATCGGTTCCGGGCGCGGCACACATCCGGCCAACGCCGACGAACTCCGCGCGGTCCTGGACAGCGACCTGCCCGTGCTCGTCGACGCGGACGGACTCACCCTGCTCGCCCGGGACGAGGACGGACGTTCGGTCGAACTGCTCCGGGAACGGACCGCGCACACCCTGCTGACCCCGCACGCGGGGGAGTTGGCCCGATTGCTGGGCGTGGACCGCGAGGAGGTCGAGGCGCGGCGTCTGGAGCACGCGACCCGGGCGCGCGACCACTTCGGATGCACGGTACTGCTCAAGGGCTCGACCACGCTGATCGCGCATCCCGGTGCCCCGGTGGTGGCCGACCCGACGGGTACGCCGTTGCTGGCCACGGCCGGCACCGGTGACGTGCTGTCCGGTGTGATCGGCGCGCTGCTGTCCGCCGGGGTGCCCGCCCGGGAGGCCGCGATGTGCGGGGCCTACCTGCACGGGCGCGCCGCCGTGCTGGCCCGGGGCGGCGCGCCGATCGGGGCCTCCGACCTCATGGACGGACTGTCGCTCGCGGTCGAGGAGGTCCGCCGAGCACGGTGAGGACGTCGCCGCCGAAAGGAGACCTCCGGTGCCTCGTCGGGAGCTCAGCGGACGCGGACCACGTCCAGGCCTCGCCGCACGATGTCGGTGACGAAGTAGTCGGCCGGGTCGCGCGCGTCGCGCAGTCGGTGCACCAGGGAGTCGTCCACCCACATGAACTCGGTGTGCTTGCCCGGTTCCAGGCGGGGGGCGTCCAGGTCGCCCTCGACCCGCACCAGGTAATCCACCTCGTGTCTGGTGAGGCCGTCACCGGGGTCCCAGGCGATCCGGAACAGCTCCGCGAGCACGGTGGTCAGCCTCCAGCCGGTCTCCTCCTCCACCTCGCGGGCCAGGGTGTCGAGCATGCCCTCGCCCTGCTCGACGTGTCCGCTGACGATGTCCCAGCAGTGGGGGAAGATCCTGCGTGCGGCGGACCGGCGTTGTGTGAAGATCCTGCCCCGGTCGTCCGCGATGACCGCACCCGCCACGTGGGTCCGTCCGTCGGAGGTGTCCGGGAACGCGATCCCGGGAGCCACCGTGATGCCGACGCTCATGCGCCTTCCTCCTCGTTCTCGTCCGGAGGCGAGCCTACGTCGCGGTCCCGGCGGGGGAGGCGCAGTGTGAGCAGGCGGGCCCGGGGGGCCAGCCCCGCGGCGAGGTCGAAGACCGCCTCGGTACGTGAGTGGTCCTCGTCCAGTACCGAGAACAGGTTCACACCGAGGTAGAACGTGATCGCGCCGTAGGCCACCTCGCGGGCGGGAAGCAGCCTCCCCAAGGCCGAGCCGGCCAGCACTCGGTTCCACTCCTGCTCGATGAACGAGATCCAGGGTTCGGAACGGGCCCGGATCTCCCGGCGCAGCTCCGGCTTGGTGACGGCGGCGGCCACCAGTTCGGAGAACTCGGTGATGTAGCCGCGCTCCAGGTCGGTCCGGTAGATGTGCGTGGCCGCCTCCACCAGTTCCTCCAGCGTGTTCGCCCGAGCGGCGACCTCGCGGTACATCGCCATGCGTTCGGAGCTGGAGCGGTCCAACGCGGCCAGTAACAGCTGGTCGACGCCGCCGAAGTGGTAGAAGACCAGCGCCGAGTTGGCCTCGGCGCGCGCGGCGATGGCCCGCGCCGACGCACCGGCGTACCCCTCCTCCCGCAGTACCTCGCCGGCCGCGCTCAGCAGTCGCTCCTTCGTCTCCTCGCTCGTACGCCGCCCTCCACCGCTCCTGGCCATGACCCTCCTTGCTCTCGGAAAGGGTTTCAGCATACGGTTTAATCACTCGATTAAATCAGGTGATTCAATCACCTGAGTAAGGAGCCCCCCATGCCCCCGAACGACACTCCGCCTCCTTCCCGAGCGCGCTGGCTGCTCGCCGCCGTGGTCCTGAGCGCCTTCGCCGCCCTGCTCGCCCTACGTGTCCACCACTGGGGAGGGCTGGACCAGACCGCGCTGTTCTACGTCGGCCTGCCCGCGACCCTGGCCCTGCTGGTCGTGCTCACCGTGCGGGCCAGGAGCGCCGTCGGCGTCGCCATGGCGAGCACCACCGTCTGCCTGGCCCTGGCCGGTCCGCTGCTCGGGGAGGGACTGGTGTGCCTGCTCATCGCCGCACCGCTGATCTACGGGATCGTCGCCCTGGTCACCTGGACGGCGGAACTGCTGTTGCGGGGTGGCGACCGCTCCCGGCACGCCCTGCTCGCGGTACCCCTGCTGTTCGCCCTCGCTCTGGAGGGAGTGGCCGGCACCTCCCTGCTGCCCAGGAGGGACACGGGCACAGGACACGTCCTGGTCGCCACCCCCACGGAGAACGTGGCCGCCGCCTTGGCCGCCCCGCCCGAGTACGCCTCCCCCGAGGCGTTCCTCCTGCGCGCGATCCCCTTCCCCCGGCCGGTGTCGGTCTCCGGAGAGGGCCTGGAGGTGGGCGACACCCGGCTCGTTCACTTCACCCCCCGTCGCACGCTGCGTCCCGGTTCCGAGCCCGAGCCGCGCCACATGGCGTTGAGGATCGTGGAGAGCCAGATCGGCGAGGACGGCGGTCGGGTGGTGTTCGACGTGGTCGAGGACACCGCCTTCGCGCGCTGGGTGGACATGCGCCGGGCCGAGGCGGTGTGGCGGGCCGAGGGCGGCGGAACCCGGCTGACCTGGCGCATCGACTACGAGCGCACCTACGAGCCGTCCTGGTACTTCGGCCCGCTCCAGTCCCATGTGACCGACCTGGCCGCCGAGTACCTCGGCGTGACCTTCGGCGCGGCCGCCCGGGGCGGGGGCCGCTGATGGACACGGAGTCCTCCGCGGTGGTGGTCCGCGGCGCGGGACTGTTCGTCCCCCTGTTGCTCACGGTCGCCGTCTGCCTGTGGCGCCCTCCCCGGCGAAGCGAGGTCGCGGCGATGATCGTGGCCGGAACGTGGGCCCTGTCCACCCTCGTTCCGCTCAACCTGTATGCCGTGCGCGTGGGCTGGTGGTCCTTCCACGGGGAAGGAGCCGTATGGCTCGGCATGCCGGTGGACCTCCTGCTCGCCTGGGCGGTGCTGTGGGGACCCCTGCCCGCGTTGATGCTGAGGTTCCTGCCGGTTCCGCTGATCGCCTGTCTGCTCGTGTGGGTGGACACCATCGTCATGCCGCTCGCCGAACCCGTCGTGGTCCTGGGTCCCCTGTGGTCGCTCGGTGAGTTCGTCGGCTCCGCCGTGTGCCTGATCCCCGCTCTGCTGCTCGCCTACTGGACCCGTGTCGGACGGTTCGTCCATGTCCGGGTGTGGACGCAGGCACTGCTCGCGTTCGGATTCATGATCGTCCTGCCGATGGCCGCTCTGGACTCCCTGCCCCAGGGCCTCGGTCCGCTCTCGATCGCCGCGCAGGTCCTGGCCCCGGCCCTCCTGCCGGGTCTGGCCGCGGCACGGGAGTTCGCGAGGGTGGGCCGCGGTACCCCCCTGCCCTTCGACCCGCCGTCGCGACTGGTCACCAGCGGCCCCTACGCCTATCTGCGGAACCCGATGCAGACCACCCTCGTCGCGGTGTACCTGCTCCTGCCCCTGGTGACGGGGAACCCGTGGTCGTTGGTCGGTGCTCTGGTCTCCTTCGTCTACGGTGTCGGGTTCGCCGGGTGGCATGAGGCCGGGCGGTTGCGCGAGACCTTCGGGCGGGACTGGGAGGTCTACCGGTCGGGTGTGCGGTCGTGGCTGCCGCGGTGGCGCCCGTGGCCCGGCCGCACACCGGGACTGCTCCACGTCGCGGCGGACTGCGGCATGTGCCGGGGACTGGGCCGCTGGTTGGCCGCCCGATCACCCGTGGCACTGGAACTCAGGCCCGCCGCCGAACATCCCGAGGTGCTGTACCGCCTGACCTACCAGACCCCCGACGGGTCACGCTGGAGCGGGGTGTCCGCGCTGGCCAGGGCACTCGAACACCTTCACCTGGGGTGGGCCTTCGCCGGGTGGGCCCTCGACCTTCCCGGCGTCCGGCACTTCGCGCAGTTGTGCGCCGACGCCTTCGGCGCCGGCCCTCGCCCCTCCCGGGAGGCCGAGGGGACCACCGCCGCCTCCGGAGCCGCGCCCTCGTCCGGATGAGGGCGCACCGTTATGCTCGGTCGGGGTCGGGCCGTCCG
>CALGOD010001008.1 GCA_937957845.1 uncultured Nocardiopsis sp. | reverse complement strand
GGCAGGATCGCCCGGTAGTCGGAGCCCACCAGGCGGCGCACGATGTGCGGGACGACGAGGCCCACGAAACCGATCAGACCGCTCACCGACACGGCGGCGGCGGTGGCCAGGGACGCGGCGCCGATCACCACGATGCGCACGACCGCCGGGTTCAAGCCCAGGCTGACCGCCTTGTCGTCTCCCAAGGCGAGCATGTCCAGCAGGTATCCGCAGGCCAGCAACACCGTCAGCGCGACCACCGCGTAGGGCCAGACCAGACGTACGTCGTCCCAGCCGCCGCGTCCGATCCCCCCGAGCAGCCAGGAGAAGATGCGCTGGAGCTGGTCCACCCCGATCTGTTGCACGAGGGTCTGCACCGCGGAGAGGAAGGAGGAGACGGCCACACCCGCCAGGACGAGCGAGGCGGTGCCGCCTCCGCCCGCGGTCGCGCCGAGCAGGTAGGCGGCGGCCACCCCCGACAAGGCGCCGACGAAGGCCGCGAGGGGGACCAGGGCTCGGGGGGAGTCGCTGAACTGTGTTCCGAAGACGATGACCATGGTCGCGCCGAGGCCGGCCCCGGCCGCGGCTCCCAGAAGGAAGGGATCGGCCAGCGGGTTACGGAACACCCCCTGGTAGGCGCCTCCCGCGGTGGCCAGAAGGGCGCCCACGACCGCGCCCATCACCACACGGGGCAGGCGCAGCTTCACGAGCAGGGCCTCCTGCCGCTCGGTCAGGGGGGAGTCGATGTCGAGCGGCAGGAGTCCGAGCAGGTGCCGGACGATGTCGGCGGAGGAGATGTCGGCCGCGCCCGCGGAGACGCCGAAGAGGGCGGCCACGGTCAACGTGGCGAATCCGCCCACGAGCCACCCGGTCGGTGGGCCGACACCGCCCCGCACCCTAGTCGCCCGCGTTCTCGATGACGGCCTGGCCGACGATGTCGGCGAACTCGACCACGCGCGGTCCCCATCGGGAGGCGATGTCGGCGTCGAGCAGGTAGACGGCGTCGTTCTTGACCGCGGTGACGGTGTCGAAGGCGGGACGCCCGGCCAGGTCGTCCACCGTCGACTCGTCGCCGTAGGAGAGGAAGATCAGGTCGGGGTCCTCCTCCACGATGTACTCCTGCGACAGCTGCGGATAGCCGCCCGCGCTGCCGTCGTCGGCCGCGTCGGCGATGTTGATCAGACCGAAGGACGCGTAGATCTGTCCGACGAAGGTGGCGGAGGTGGCGGAGTAGGAGGTGTCGTCCAGTTCCTGGTAGAAGGTCAGTTCGGTGTCACCGATCTGTTCGTTGACCTCCTCCACGATCGCGTCGAACTCGCTCTGGATCCGCTCGGCCTCGGTCTCGGCCGCCTCCGTTTGACCGGTGACCTCTCCCAGCAGCCGGATCTGTTCGTAGGTGTCCTCCAGCTCCACGGCGGCGTCCAGGACCAGCACCGGGATGCCCACGGCCTCCAGCTGGTCGGCGGTGGCCTCGGCGCTACGCGCGAGCAGGACCAGGTCGGGGTCGTACTCGCTGATGGCCTCCACGCTGGGCTCGAAGCCGCTCAGCTCGGTGGTGGGGGCCTCCTCGGGGTGGTCGGAGTGCTCGTCGACGGCCTCCACCTGGTCTCCCGCGCCGATGGCGAAGAGCATCTCGGTGTGGCTGGCCGACAGTGAGACGATCCGCTCGGGGGCCTCCTCGATGGTGACCTCGCCGAGGGCGTCGGTGACGGTGACGGGGAAGGCGCCGTCGCTCGCGGCGGGAGCGTCGGCTCCGGAGCCGGTGTCCTCTTGCGCGCCGCAGGCGGTCAGCGCGAGAACGGCTCCCAGAAGAGCGAGGGGAAGATGGCGTGCGGTTCGCACGGTGCTCCTTTTCAGGGCAGGGGAAGGAGCACGGCCCGGCGGGGACGGCCTGTCCTTCCCACGAGGACGGGAACGTCGGCGTCGGGAAGGCGACCTGGCTCGTCCCCGTGCGGTGACGGGGCTTCACAGTTGCGGGACAGCGCCGGGTTGGGCGGCCTGAGGGCCGCGGCACCGGACTTCGCTTCCTCGACACCGGGGCCGCCCACGAGCGGCCCGGTCTCCTCAGCGTACTCGGTTCGGTCCGCGCCGCCGTGGGTGGCCCGAGGGCTGCGCCGCCCTGCCTCCTGACGGGACGGATCTCAGGAGATTCCTCACCTACTCGTCACTGTTTATCCCATAAAAAGAGAAAAGCGCAGTTTGCCCGCTTTGTGGATATATAACGAGGAGTCATCCGACAGTCCCACTATGTGGCCAGATTGAGTCTTGGCGAACATTGACACCTTTATTGCGCACCGCAATGATCGCGTTGCCATGCGCGCCGATTAGCCGAATTTACGGACATTAGGCGGCGTATCCCCCTAAGCGCCACAGTCGTATCCGGTGGAGTACCTCGTTCCCCGGCGTCCTGCGGCGCGCACCGAGAAGGGAAGTGTTGACAAGGTGGTACCCCACCGAACTCGCCTGGCTCCGCTCGCCGGGTTGACACTCATAGCGAGCCTGGTCGCGGCCACACCGGCAAGCGCCGACGAGGCTTCCGAACTCGCGCCCCTGTACCCCGCCCCCTCCGCCGAGAACGGTGAACTGACCCATCAGGCCACCGGCCTGTGGTTCATCGAGCTGGAGAGTCCGCCCACCACGGAGGGTTCCTCCGACGCCAAGGTCGAGAGCGAGCACGAGGAGTTCCGCTCCGAGGCCGAGGAATACGGCCTGGAGTACACCGAACGGCACTCGTTCAGCGACCTGTGGAACGGCTTCTCCGTCGAGATGGACGACGCCCAGGTGGGCACGGCCAGGGAGATCCCCGGCGTCAAGGCCATCCACCCCGTCGTCACCTTCCAGATCCCCGAGGTCGACGACAGCACGCCCGACATGGACACCGCACTGCCCATGACCGGCGCCGACATCGCCCAGAACGAACTCGGCCTGACCGGCGAGGGTCTGCGGGTGGCCATCATGGACACCGGCGTCGACTACACCCACCCCGACCTGGGCGGCGGAGGTTTCCCCAACGACCGCGTGGTCACCGGGCACGACTTCGTCGGTGACGACTTCAACGCGGGCGTCCCCGGCTCCACGCCCGTTCCCGACGACGACCCCCAGGACTGCAACGGCCACGGCACGCACGTGGCGGGGATCGTGGGCGCCCAGGGAGAGATCACCGGCGTGGCCCCCGAGGTGGAGTTCGGCGCCTACAAGGTGTTCGGCTGTAGCGGATCCACCACCTCCGACATCATGATCGCCGCCATGGAGCAGGCCCTGGCCGACGACATGGACGTGCTCAACATGAGCATCGGCTCCGCCCACTCCTGGCCGCAGTACCCCACCGCGGTCGCCTCCGACAACCTCGTCGACGAGGGCATGGTCGTGGTCGCCTCCATCGGCAACTCGGGTGACACGGGCCTGTACTCCGCGGGTGCCCCCGGTCTGGGCGAGAAGGTGATCGGCGTCGCCTCCTTCGACAACACCCACATCCAGGCCGAGTCCGTGACCGCCAACCCCAGCGGTGAGAGCATCGCCTACATGGCGATGGGAGAGGCCACCTCACCGCCCTCTTCGGGTGAGACCGACGAACTGGTCTACATCGGCCGGGGCTGCGCCTCCCTGGGCGACGCCCTGGAGGGCGACCCCGAGGGCAAGACCGCGCTGATGGTACGCGGTGAGTGCCCCTTCGCCGAGAAGTACGACACGGCCCTGGCAGCGGGCGCCACCGGCGTGGTCATGTACAACAACGTCGCGGGCATGTTCGCGGGCGGCGGCATCGTCGACCAGGGCGCCTTCTCCATCGGGATCTCCGACGTCTCGGGGGCCCACCTGCTCGAACTGCTGGAGGGCGACGAGCCCGTCACCTTGACCTGGACCGGGGAGAAGGCCACCGTTCCGAACCCGACCGGCGGCCTCATCAGCTCCTTCAGCTCCTTCGGTCTGGCCCCCGACCTGAGCCTGAAGCCGGACATCGGCGCTCCCGGCGGCCTGATCAATGCCCCCTACCCCATGGCCAAGGGCGGCTACGCCACCCTCAGCGGCACCTCGATGTCCTCACCGCACGTGGCCGGTGGCGTCGCGCTGCTGCTGCAGGCCCGTCCCGACCTGAAGGCGCACGAGGTGCGTGACGTCCTGCAGAACAGCGCCGACCCCCAGGCCTGGTGGGGCAACCCGGATCTGGGCTACCCGGACAACGTGCACCGTCAGGGCGCGGGCATGGTGGACGTGCCCGGCGCGGTGCTCGCCACCACGACCGTGACCCCCGGCAAGCTGTCCCTGGGCGCCACGCAGGGCACCGTGACCGAGACCGTCACCATCGCCAACGACGGTGACGAGGAGGCCGTCTACGAACTGGGTCACGAGGTCGCCCTGGGCACCCACGGCAACACCTTCACCCCCGGGTACAACGACGCCTTCGCCGAGGTGTCCTTCGACTCCGACAAGGTGACCGTCGCGGCCGGCGAGTCGGTCGAGGTCGAGGTGACCGTCACCCCGCCCGCCCGGGACTTCGTCCAGATGATCTACGGCGGGTACGTCACCGTGGACCAGGTCGGCGGTGAGACCTACCGTGTTCCTTACGCCGCCTACAACGGCGACTACCAGGAGATCGAGGCGATGACCCCGATCACCGACGCCGAGGGCGGGACCTTCGACCTGCCGTGGCTGACCAAGATCACCGAGTGCGGCTCCTTCTCCGGTCTGGAGTGCGCCGACGACAACGGTGGCACGTTCCAGAACCAGCCCGACGGCGCGACCTACACCATGGAGTGGGTCGACGGTCTGCCGGACGTGCCCTACGTGATCGCCCACTTCGACCACCACGTCACCACACTCGAGATGGTGGTCATCGACGAGCGCACCGGCCGCCCGGTGCACCCGAACCGCAACGTCGGTGTGTCGGTGGACTACGTGCACCGCAACGCGACCGGGACCTCGTTCTTCAGTTACCCCTGGGACGGCACGGTCGTGGACAGGCACGACAGGATCAAGCCCGTCAAGGACGGTGGGTACCGTCTGGAGGTCCGCGCGCTGAAGGCGCTCGGCGATCCCGACAACGCCGAGCACTGGGAGACCTGGACCTCCCCGGTGATCACCATCGCCCGCGGATAGCGGCGCCGTGCGGGGTCGTCCGGATCCCGTGCCCGTGAAGTCGGGGCCGTCCTCCTTCGGGAGGGCGGCCCCGCC
>CALGOD010001007.1 GCA_937957845.1 uncultured Nocardiopsis sp. | reverse complement strand
GCATCGTCTCGCGCCTGGGAGCAGAGGGCACCTCCAAGGGCGATATCCTGAAGCGGCTCTACATGGCCATGTTCGAGCGTCTGGCCGAGGCCACGGGCACCCCTCGAATGACCCGGGAAACGTTCCTCGAGGTCGCCGACCGAGAGATCATCAGCAGGGGCAACGACGGTTTCTCCTTGGTCACGCCGCCGACCATCCAGGCCATCGGCCTCACCGGCGCCGAGGCCGCCCAAGCCTTCGTCGAACTGGACACCGACGGCAGCGGGAAACTGTCCACCACCGAGCTGGTCGACGCGGTCCGCGACTACCACCTCGGCAGGAACGACATCCCGCTCCTGGGGAACTGACCCCTCCCGGCCACGGCGCCCCGGACGCGGTGGGCGCGGTGGCCGGGCCCGGACTTGGCTTTCCGTGGTTCCACGGCTACCGGTAAAGCGCTTTCCGTGTTAGTTTCCAGCTTCTTGGGAGCGCTCCCTGTCCCTCCCCTTCCGGACACCGCCGTCCGGAATCCGCACATGAGGAGCAGCAGTGCCCATCAACCCCCCGATCCCCCCTTCGCCCAGGGCGTCATCGCCTCCCTTCCCCAGACGCCCGTGGGGCCTGTGGCGGTTCCTGTACGCCGCCATGGCCGTCCTGCTGTGCACGGGCGGTCTGTCCGCCCTGGCCGCCACGCCGGCACAGGCCGCCGACATCGACACCAACGCCCACTACGTCCTGCGCAATCACCACAGCGGTCTGGTCGCCGACGTGCAGAGCGGTTCCACCCAGGACGGAGCCGAGCTGATCCAGTGGCAGCGCACCGACCGGCCCTGGCAACAGTTCCGCTTCGTCCCCGCGGGTGAGGGCTACTACCGCATCGTCAACCGCAACAGCGGCAAGGCCGTCGACGTCTGGGAGCACTCCACCGCCAACGGCGCCGAGATCCGCCAGTTCACCGACCACGGGTCCGCCAACCAGCAGTGGCGTCCGGTGGACACCGGTGGCGGCGTCCAGCTGATCAACCGCCTCAGCGGCAAGGCCCTGGAGGTGTGGGAGTGGAGCACCACCGCGGGCGACCGCCTGTCCCAGTTCGACTCGCTCGGCGGCGCCAACCAGGTCTGGGACCTGGTCCGCGTCGACGGGGCGGGTACCTCGCCCGGTGTGTGCGGCAGCGGCACCTACGACGCCGAGGTCGGTCAGAGCGGTTCCACCTGGACCGCGCGCAACGGCGGCCGCACCGTCTACAGCGGCGGCGACATGACGGCGGCCGTACGCGCCGCGGTGGACAGCCTCTCGGCGGGGCGCTCCTCCCAGGAGAGCGTGGTGGTGCGCGGGTCGGGCACCATGCCCGCCAACACCTCGCTGGACCTGCCCAGCCACACCCTGTTGGAGGTGTGCGGCACCATCAACGTCAGCGGGCCGGTCGGCACCGACCACGCGGCCGTACGCATCCGCAACGCCCAGAACGTCTCCGTGCCGCACCTGTCCGTCACCGGATCGCCCTACTTCGGCGTCTTCGTGCGGGGCTCGCAGAACGTTCACTTCGGACAGATCGACCTGCGCCTGTCCAGAGGGCTGGGCATGCGCATCGACAGCCGGGGCAGCGACGCCGCGCGCACCACGCGCGACATCAGCATCGACGACGTCTACGTGTCGGGCACCGACAACCACGGAGTGGAGACCTACAGCGTGGACGGAGTGACCATCGGCACCGTCACCGCCCGCGACACCGGCTATTCAGGTCTGCTGCTCAACAACACCGTCAACGCCTCGATCGGTGTGGTGGACGCCGAGGGCGCGGGGACGGGCACCGGTTACGCGGCCTTCCGCATGGCCAACCGCAACGGGCGGGTCGGCAACGGCTACCCCACCAACGTCCGGGTCGGTGAGGTCCGTGCCCGCGGTGGCGGCAGAGGGGTCTTCTGTGTCTCCGAGAGCGGCGGCGCGGTCATCGACCGGGTGGACATCGCCCAGACCGGCAACAACGCGGTCTTGATCGAGAACTGCCACAACGTCACCCTGTCCGGCGGTACGATCGCCGGCCCCGGAGACGTGAGGATCGCGGCACGCTCGGAGTTCGCCAACACCTCCGGAGTCACCTTCCAGAACCTGACCCTGGTCGACACCGCGCTCAACGAGAACCCGTGCGCGGTCGGCACCGTGGTCCGCGACGTCACCTTCCGTAACAGCAGGGACAACACCTGCTGATCTCCTCCGGTCGGGGGTCGCTTCCCTCGGTCCCCGACCTCACCTCCCCCTTGTCGTCACTTTTCGTCATCGATTGGTAACCGAAAGTGCCGATGGTGTGTTCGTGCCCTTTGTTCGGCCAGTGGAGGACAAGGTGCGCACCAACCGGAAGGCGCCCCGGGAAAATCCCCGTCAACGCTTCCCCATGTCTGGTTAGTGGCCGGCCGGAGTCGTTGGTCCGGCCAGGTCAGGAAGGGTAGGCCAGTGGTCGGACGGTCCTGGGCGCCACCCGCGCCCCTTTCGCAAGAAGGACAAGGGAGGACACAGTGGCACGTGAGCGCACGCCCGCGGATCTGATCGGGCACCACGTCCTCGACCAGGAGGGCAACAACGTCGGGCGGATCAACCAGGTCTACCTGGACGACCAGACGAACGAGCCGAGCTGGGTGTCGGTGCACACCGGCCTGTTCGGCAGGAACGAGACCCTCGTTCCGCTCCAAGGCTCCCAGCCCATGGAGGAGGACATCCGGGTCCCCTACGACAAGAACACCGTCAAGGAAGCGCCCCGCATCGACGCCGACCGCCACATCTCCCCCGAAGAGGAGCAGGTCGTCCGCGAGTACTACGCCCAGCACGGAGGCCCGCCGCTGGAGACCACCGGCCGCCAGGGGGAGGGCACCGCGACCGGACCCGGACCGCAGCCCACCGGCAGGGCCGGGGACGAGACCATGATGGACGAGACCACCATGGGGATGGAGACCGACGAGGCGGCGATGACGCGCTCGGAGGAGCGCGTGGACATCGGCGTGGAGCGTCGGGAGACGGGCCGGGCCCGCCTGCACAAGTACGTGGAGACCGAACAGTTCGACGAGTCGGTACCGCTGCGCCATGACGAGCTCCAAGTCGAACGCCGTCGCATCGAGGACCCCGAGGCGGCCCGCGAGGCGGAGGAGATGGGGGAGAGCGAGGAGGTCTTCACGCTCTACGAGGAGCGTCCGGTCGTCTCCAAGGAACAGGTCCCCGTCGAAGAGGTGCGCGTGCGCAAGCGCGACGTGACCCGTGAGGAGCACGTCAGGGGCGAACGCCGCCGCGAGCGGGTGGAACTGGAGGACGAGGAGGGGGAGCCTCCCACGGCACCTTGAGAACGGCCCGCCGGACCGCCTCCGGGCGACCCGGCGGGAGCCGGGCACACCACCGCACGTGGCCGGTCCGGGCGCGCACCGGTCCGTGCGGTGGAGGGTGTCCTCACCCGATCGGGCCCGTGCACGCCGCCCAGGGCCCGCCGCCGCCCACCGACACCCGACCCATGGAGGAATCCAGATGACCGACCCCGAGGGCCCCGGCGAGGAGGCCAACGAGGAGGCGGAGGAACGGAACGAGGAACCCCGGGTCCGGCCGCGCGGGCGCGAGGCCGTGTCCGGACGGGGACACACCATCGTGGTGGGTGCGGGCATGGCGGGACTGGCCGCCGCGGACCGGTTGGCCGAGGAAGGCGAGCGCGTCACCGTGGTGGAGGGTCGTGACCGTCTGGGCGGACGTATCCACTCGGTACGCGTGTGGCAGGACGCGGCCACCCTGGACCTGGGCGCCTCCTGGATGCGGGGGAACGAGGAGAACCCCCTGGCACGTCTGGTGGAGGAGGCGGGGGTCCGCACCGCCGTGTTCAACCGCTCCACCGAGACCGCCTACGACCCCAAGGGACGGCGGCTGCTCTTCGACCGGCACAGCCGCAACATGGAGGACGTCCACCTCCTGAACGAGCACATGTACTGGGACAAGGTCAAGGCCGACGAGCAGGAGTCGATGGAGGAGGGCATCAAGCAGGCCCTCTACGACGCCAACCTGGTACGGGCCAGGGCCCGTGACGCCAACGAGATCGTGCACCGCCTGGTGGAGTACGACCCTGGGGGCGCCCCCGAGGAGGTCGCCTTCGGCGCCGTGGGCGCCCCCCACGGGTTCGGCGGTGACGACCTCGTCTTCCCCGACGGCATGGGCCGACTCACCGACCACCTGGCGCGAGGACTGGACGTACGACTGGAACACGTGGTGCGGGCGATCCACCACGACGACGACGGCGTCCGCGTGCGGGTGGAGACCCCCGAGGGGGAGGAGACGCTGACCGCCGACCGTGTCCTGGTGACCCTGCCCTTGGGCGTCCTCAAGGCCGGCCGGGTCGACTTCGACCCGCCGCTTCCCGAGGACAAACGCCACGCGGTGGAGCGGCTGGGCAGCGGCCGGCTGGAGAAGCTGTTCCTGCGCTTCGAAGAGGTGTTCTGGGGCGACGCGGAGGTACTGGTCCACCTGGGCACCGAGCATGGGGCCTGGTTCCACTGGTACGCGGGCCAGCGGGTCCTGGACGCGCCGATCCTGGTGGGCCGCAACGGCGGCCACGCCGCACGGTTCATCGCGGAGAAGGAGGAGGACGAGGCGGTCGAGCACGCCATGGCCTCCCTGCGCACGATGTTCCGCAAGGCGCCCGATCCCCTCGGCCACCACCTCACACGCTGGATGGAGGACCCGTTCTCCCAGGGCTCGTTCTCCTTCACGGCGGTGGGCTCGGGCGACGGCGACAGGGTGGCGCTGGGCGAGCCGATGGGGGAGAGGGTGTTTTTCGGGGGAGAGGCCACCGAGACCGAACACGCGGGCACGGTGCACGGAGCCCTGCTCTCCGGCCACCGGGAGGCCGACCGCATCCTCGCGCTCTGAGCCCGGCGCGTCCGGCGAAGGGAAGGGCCCGACACGTTCGCCAGGGGTGCCTCAACGGCCCAGGCGGCGCTCCACCGCGGCCACGCCCGCGCGGCAGGCGCGCTCGACCCTTCGATGGGCGCGCAGCCGCTCCAGGAGACGAAAAGGGCGGGGAGCGGCGTCGGGGGCCCCGTCGGCGGTGTCGACCCTCAGGACCTGACCCGACAACGTCCCGCCGCGGATCCAGCGCTCCCAGCGCTCGAAGTCGGGGCTGGCCTGGTGACCCATCACCAGTGCCGGTTCGCCCCGTCCGTCGGGGTCACCGCCGTCGCGCCGCCACAGCTCCACCTCCCGGCCGGGCCCCGCGGACCAGTCCTTCGCGGTCACCACGTCCACGCGCACGTCCGCGTCCCGCTCACGTACCAGGACGGCGTCCTCGGCGCGGGTGCGGGCGGTGAGCCCCCGCACGTCGTCGACCGACGTCATCCGGACGAGGGCGCGTGCCATCCACCACCAGTTCTCCCTGCGGGCCATCAGGCTGCCCACACGCAGGCGGCTCGGGGGGTGCTTGAGCACCTCCTGCTCCACCAGTTCCCCGCCGAACTCCTCACCCTTGAGGTCCAGGCTCACGCTGATCGCGCCGGTGGCGACCACGGTGGGGGAGCCCGGCCCGGCGGGGGCGCTCACACAGAACGCGGCACGTCCGGGAAGCGAGTCGATCTCGGGCAGATGGGCCAGGGGCAGGGCGACGCAGGGCCGGTCCGTGAACAGGGGCACGACGGGAACGGCGGCGGGCCCGTCCGCGGTCAGCCAGCACAGTTCCCCCGCGTAGGAGCCGCGCCACGCCGTGACCAGATCTTTCACGTTCGTCCTTTTCTGTGATGTACGCCTCATGCTAGTTTCTCGGGACTGTACTCGAACGACAACGCACGGCGATCGAACAGCCACCCCTCCCCCGAGGCGTCCACACCGAAGGAATCCCATGCCTGCCGTAGCCGTACTGCTCGGTACCCTGGCGGTCTTCGCCCTCGCCTATCGCTTCTACTCGGTCTATCTGGCCAAGCGCGTCTACGCCCTCGACCCGTCCTTCGCCACACCCGCGCACACCCTCAAGGACGGTGTGGACTACGTCCCCACCAACAAGCACATCGTCCTGGCCCACCACTTCATCTCGGTGGCGGGCGCCGCCCCCATCGTCGGACCGGCGATCGGCGTGTTCTGGGGCTGGGGGCCGGCGCTGCTGTGGGTGGTCCTGGGCACGATCTTCGCCTCCGGTGCCCACGACTTCGGGTCCATCGTCGTCTCCCTGCGCAACAAGGGGCGCAGCATCGGCACCCTGACGGGCGACGTCATCGGCCCACGGGCGCGCCTCCTGTTCCTGCTGATCATCTTCTTCCTGGTGACCATGGTGAACGCGGTGTTCGCCATCGTCGTCGCGGGACTGTTCGTGCGCGCCCCCGAGGCGGTGCTGCCCACCCTGGTCACCATCCCGCTGGCCATCGCGGTCGGTCAGGTCATCTACCGACGCCGCACCGCGGCGCTGCTGCCGTCGATCATCGCCCTGGTCCTGGTCTACGCCTGCATTCCCCTGGGACAGCTCCTGCCGCTCAGCCTGGCACCGGTCGCCGAGGCCGTGGGCATCCAGGAGAACTTCCTGTGGATCGTCATCGTCTTCGTCTACGCCTTCGTCGCCTCGCGCCTGCCGGTGTGGCTGCTGCTGCAGCCGCGCGACTACATCAACCAGCAGCAGATGGTCGTCGCCCTGCTGGTCATCATGGTCGGGATCGTCGTCGGCATGGACACGATCGCCGCGCCGGCCTTCCGCGACACCCCGGCGGGATCGCCGCCGATCTTCCCTCTGCTGTTCATCACGATCGCCTGCGGCGCGGTCTCGGGCTTCCACAGCCTCGTCGCCTCCGGAACCACCTCCAAACAGATCGACAAGGAGACCGACGCCCGTTACGTGGGCTACGTCAGCTCCCTGGGCGAGGGCACCCTGGCCCTGTGCTCGATCCTGGCCTGCACCGCGGGCGTCATGCTCTACTCCGCCAACAGCGGCACGGACTGGGGCGGCCTCTACGTCGACTGGGAGGCGGCCTCGGCGGACCCACAGGGCATGTTCATCGAGGGCGTCGCCGGCTTCGCCTCCAACATCGGCGTCCCCGAGAGCACCGCGCTGGTCTTCGGGGCGCTGGTGATCGTCAGCTTCGCCGTCACCACCCTGGACACCGCGGTCCGCCTCAAGCGCTACATCATCCAGGAGATCGCCACGATCACCGCCGAGCGCTTCGCGGCGGGCGGCGCCCCGCGCAGGCTGTTCTCCTTCTTCGCGCGCAACATCACCGCCGCCACCCTCGTGGCGGTCCTCATCCCCTTCGCGCTGACCCTGGTGCCGGGCGACTTCGCGGTGGGAACCCTCTGGCTGCTGTTCGGCACCACCAACCAGCTCACCGCGGGCCTGGCGCTGTCCGTCATCGCCGTGTGGGTCACCAAGCGCGGCCGCAGCCCCGTCATGATCCTCGTCCCGCTGGTGTTCCTGGCGGTCATGACCACCTGGGCGCTGGTGATCCAGCTCGGCGAGTTCGCCAGGTCGGGGGACGCGATGCAGACCTTCCTGCTCGCCCCGCTCGACGGGATCATCCTGGTGCTGGCCCTGTGGATGATGGCCGAGGCCGCCATCGCCCTGCACAAGGCGTGGAGGAACCCCCCGGCCGTGGTCGACGTCGGCTCCGGGACCGCCCCCGCCCAGGAGGGTTCCGGCGAGGTCGTCTCCGGAAAGGACGCGGGTGACGACCGCTGACCGTACCGGTCCCGTGGGCGCCGCCGGCCCTTCCCCCCTGGGGCGGGCCTGGCGGCGCACCGTCGACGCCTGGCGCCGGCTGGAGGCCTTCCACCAGGCGGTCTTCGAGGCGCGTTGGGGACACGCGCGTGCACGGGAGGCCCGCACCCAGCAGGACACCCTGCGGGCCCTGCTCGTGCTGGAGACCCTGGGGGTGGACAACCCGGTGGCCTACGAGACCCTGGACCTGATCCCGTACATGGTGGCCGACCTGCACGAGTGGCACCGCAGGATGGGCCGTGAGGACTTCGGAGCGCCGGGAGGCTGCTGTTGACCGGGCCCGCCCACGACACCGGTGGACGTCCCGCCGCGATCACCTTCGTCGGCGGCAAGGGCGGGGTCGGCAAGACCACGCTGGCCGCCGCCCACGCCCTGGCCCTGGCCGACGCCGGACATCGGGTCCTGGCCGTCTCCACCGATCCCGCCCACTCTCTGGGCGACGCCTTGGAGACCGGACTCGGGGACGAACCCGTGCAGGTCGCACCGGGCCTGTGGGCCGCTGAACCCGACGCCGACACCGCCGTGCGCCGCCGCGTCGCCCAGGTGGTGGAGGACGCCCACAGGGCCGTTCCGCGCGAGGTGATGCCCGCCGTGCGCCGCCACCTGGAACAGGCGGGGTCCAGCCCCGGCATGGCCGAGTCGGCGCTGGCGGCCCTGCTGGTGGACCGGCTGGAGGAGGTGGGAGACACATGGGATGCCCTGGTCGTGGACAGTGCG
>CALGOD010001006.1 GCA_937957845.1 uncultured Nocardiopsis sp. | reverse complement strand
GAGCGTATCCACAGGCCGGCCGTTTCAGGGAGGGAATTACGTGCCGAACACATCCCCCAGCGTCGTCGTCGATGTGGTCGAAGGGCTGGACGAACCTGTCGTCGTCACCCGTGGGTGCGGAGTACTGCGTATCGATCTCCGATACGGCATCACCCACGGGGAAGTCATCGACGGAATGAGCAACCTGCTCTACCCGCACGAACAGAACGCAATTCGGAAAGACTGGGGCGTGCCGCCCTGCCCGGCGGACCCCCGGCCGTACTTCAACCTGACCGACCGGGTCACCCCCAGCCAGGTCAAACCACAACACCGCCTCCAGGCAGCCTGACACGAAACGCCCTGTGACCACACATCCGACCATCCGGAGTGGCCACAGGGCGTTTCGGATCCTCCCCCTCACCTCCTCCAACTCCGGCACACTGAGTGGCTGGAAAACCGGCCCCCAGGAGGAACACATGCGTCCCCATGTAGAAAAACGCGGCACCAAGTACCGTGTCCGCGTTCGCGACGAAAACCGAAAATGGATCAACCTCGGCTCAGGTTTCGACACCCCAGAGGAGGCCGAGGCGCACGGCTGGGAACAGATCAACCAGATGGGCCGTGGCACATGGATCGACCCCCGAAACGGCGAGATCACCCTCACCGAGTGGGCCAACGCCTGGCTGCCCGCCCAGGACCTCGTGATCACCACCCGACAGCAGTACGAATACCTGCTGACGAACTTCGTACTGCCGAGCTTTGGCGAGAGGACCCTGAACTCGCTGGCCTACGCAGACTTCGAGATCAACGAGTGGGAAGCGAGAATCAGGACTGCCTACTCCACCTCCACCGCCCGCCAAGCCCGAGGCCGCCTGGAAAACCTCCTCCACGACGCCGTCACCCGCCAGCTCATCCCCCGCAACCCCGCCGTCAGGCCGCGAGGCCGCGGCTCCATCGAAACCCGCCGCGTCCACCAGAACCCCACCAAGACCGACGACGAGAAGTGGACCACCCCCCTCGGCGCACTCCTCATCGCCGAACGCATGTCGCTGCTCACCGGGCGCCCCGACGAGTTCATCTTCGCGATCACGAAGTTCTACACGGGCCTGCGCTTCGGCGAGATGATCGGCCTCCAACGCGACAGCCTCACCCTCCACCAGCTCCGCGTCGACTGGCAGCTGTACGAACTGTCCAACAGCTCGGTGGTCCGCAAGCTCCCCAAGGACGGCCTCCGTCGGGTCGTGGACCTACCGCCGTTCCTCTCAGCGCTGCTGCACCACCAACTCCGCTCCCTCCCCCCACAGCCGAAGCCAGAGCAGACCTGCCCCTGCGTGAAGTTTCTCGATGACCCCGAGTACGTCGCCCAGTACGGGCACCCGGCGGGTGTGCACCTGTTCCCCGGGCGCCCCGGCCGAGGGGCCGGCCGCCCCTCCCCCCACCACCGGAGGAACGGCTTCGGACAGTGGATCTTCCACCC
>CALGOD010001005.1 GCA_937957845.1 uncultured Nocardiopsis sp. | reverse complement strand
GGACGGCCAGGTCACCGGCTATGAGGTGGTCGGGGGCATGTCCGTGGAACGGGAAGGGCGGGACGCCGGGTTCGAACTGCTGCACGCTCTGTCCCAACGCCCGGAGTTCACCACCATGGGCCGGGTACGGCGCCTGGCACCGGGCGAACCACACGAACACTTCCCCCTGCTACCCCGACCCTACGGTGGGGTGTTGGTGCCGGGTATGGCCCGCATCAACGGCACGCTGGCACGGACCGCGCTGTTCAACGCCGCCGAGGAACGAGGGCTGCGCTACTTCAAAGGCCAGGCGCACCTACTGTGGAACGGCCACCGGGTGACGGGGGTAAGGGTGGGTTCGGAGGACCTGGAGGCGCCCACGGTCATCGTGGCGGCGGGCGCGTGGTCGGCCTCCCTGTTGGCGACGACCGGAGTGCACCTGCCCGTACACCCCGTACGCGGACAGATGACGCACTTCGCACTACCCGGACACGACACCCGGGCCTGGCCGGTGGTGCGCTTCGCAGAACGCGACTACTTCGTGGCGGCCTTCGGCCCCGACCGGGTGGTCACCGGCGGCACACAAGAACCACAGGCCGGATTCGACCGGCGGGTGACGGCCTCGGGGATGCTGCACAACCTCTCCACCGCACTCCAGGTGCTACCCGACCTCGCACAGGCCACCGTGGTGGAGACACGGGTGGGCTTTCGGCCGGGCACACACGACGGACGCCAACTGCTGGGGACCGTGGAACGACTACCCGGAGTGGTGGTGGCCACCGGGCTGGGAAGCCAAGGGCTCACCTTCGGCCCCTTCCAGGGGCTGGTCGCGGCCCGCCTGGCGATGGGACAGGACCCCCAGGTGGACCTGACACCCTTTCGTCCCGACCGGCCCACGAACCCGGACCAGCCGCCCCGGAACACACCACGCACACCTGAGTAGCCCTACTCAGGTGTGCCGGCGAAGAACCCGCCAGCATGAACCCATGCACATCCACATCCCCCAACCCCGCTCCACCCCGCAGTTCTACCTGCAGTCCGCCCTGTCCTTCGGGGCGGCGGCGGCCGGCATGGGCGCGGGCATCATCTTCCTGCCCGTGGACCTGTGGATCCGCGCCTTCCTCGGCATGGGCCTGCTCTACACCATCACCTCCACCTTCACCCTGGCCAAGTGCGTGCGCGACCGGCAGGAGGACGCGCTGGCGGCCGAGACGGCGCACAACTACCAGCAGACGCCGTTGTGGAACGGCACCGAACAACCCGTCGCGCGCTCCTGAACCGGCGTAGGCGACCGCCCGCCCCAAAGATCCCACGGCACGGCGGGCGCCCCGAGGCAGGGACGCCCCGCTCTCACTTTCGGGCGTCCCAGCGGGCGAGCTCCTGCATGAAGAGGTCGGCGTCGGTGAACACATGGCCGTGCATGCCCACCTGCCGGGCGGCCCGGACGTTCTCCGCACGGTCGTCCACGAAAAGGATGTCGCCCGTCTCCACCCCCAGGGCATCCCGGCACCACAGGTAGGCTTCGGCCTCGGGTTTGGCCCTGCCAATCCGGCAGGAGAACGCCCTGACATGGAAGTGGTCCAACCAGGGGTGGTGCTCCTCATAGTGCACGGCCAACTCCTCGGGGATATTGGACAACAACCCCACGCGCCGGCCCGAACCCGCCAGTTCCTCCACCAGGGCGACCATGACGGGATCGACCTCGCGCCAACTGGCGATGTCGGCCTCCACCAAGGCTCTGACACGCTCCCGGTCGAAGCGCACACCCAGGTCCTGACCCACCCCGTCCCAGTACTCCCCGGCGGTCACGTCCCCACGGTCATAGGGCAGGCGCCGCGCCCAGTACGCATCCCAAAAAGCCGTGGCGGGCGCACCCGCGACCCGGACCAGGCGGTCCTTTCCCTCCGCGGACTGGTGACGGGCAAGGACACCGAACATGTCGAAAAGCAGGGTCAACGGGTCACACCTTCCATCGCGGACCGGCGGGCGGCTCGTGCAGATCGTACGTGCCCGCCTCGCCGGGAAAGAGACCCCTCCCTCCCCACCTCAGAGCCCAACCCCACATGACGACGACGAGCACGGTGAACTCCTGTGATCCGCGGGCGTTTCGCCCGTGCCTGCGCGCGCCCCTCTTCAAGGACGAACACACCACGAGGGAAGGCAGCACACCTGAGCGGAGTCGGCACCCACCAAAACCCCCCACAGGGTGCCGGCAGCGGCCGGCTGCAGGGCGTTCTTCGGTTCGTCCCCACCTGAGTCGGAGCGTTTCTTCCCCAAAGAGCAGACCAGCGGGCCACCCCTCCTTGCGGTCTCTGCGTGAACCAGGGCCAAGGCACAGACCGGGCCAGGGGCGCGGACGGCCCCACCGGCGCTGTACGCGGGCCTGAAACCCTCCCTTCCCCCAGACCGGGGGGGAGGCTGCCAAAGCACGACCACGATCACCGGACATAGAAACCTCCGCCAGGGGTAGTGCGCGGTGATGTCGGCCCGTTGACCAGGCCTATTACCGTTTCGCGGCGGCGAGGAGAACGATGTCAGGCAGACCCCACCCGTGTTCACCGCGGCGAACGACCCCCCCCACACCGTGAACCGTTCGGTGTGCGCACCGCGCACGCCAAGACACCCGCAAGGGGCGTCCTCACAGAAGGACCTGAAAGCTCACCCACCCCCTCCGGGGTGGAAGGGACCGGGGACAGGCACCGGCGCGCCATGGCGCGCTCTCCTGCGGTCGGCGGGTGGAATCCGGCAGGGGCCGACCCCCGGCTTCCGCGAACACTCCACCACATTCACCTTGTGAACATGCGACCTGGGGAGAAGCTGCTGTGAACAGTCGGGTGCATCCGCCTTCGAACGAAGGTGAGAGCAACATCGTCCACGTGACGATGATCGCCGCGGCCGCGGCGATGGGCGGTTTCCTGTTCGGCTACGACAGCGCGGTCATCAACGGAGCGGTGTCGGCCATCCAGGAACGTTTCGGGGTGGGGGAGGCCGTACTCGGTTTCACCGTGGCCTCCGCGCTCCTGGGCTGCGTGGTGGGCGCCGCGTTCGCCGGCTCCCTGGCCGACCGCTTCGGCCGTATCCGCGCCATGCAGGTCGCCGGTGTGCTGTTCGCCGCCAGCTCCATCGGATCGGCCCTGCCCTTCACCGTGTGGGACCTGACCGCATGGCGGATCCTGGGCGGTGTGGCCATCGGCCTGGCCTCGGTGATCGCCCCCACCTACATCGCCGAGGTCTCCCCGGCCGCCTACCGCGGCCGCCTGGCCTCACTACAACAACTGGCCATCGTCCTGGGCATCGCCGCTTCCCAACTGGTCAACTTCGGTATCGCCCAGACCGCCGGCGGCAGCGCCACCAACACACTGGGCCCGATCCAGGCCTGGCAGTGGATGCTGGGTTCCGAACTCCTGCCCGCCCTGGTCTACCTGGGCCTGACCCTGGTCATCCCCGAATCACCCCGCTACCTGGTGCGTGTGAAACAGGTGGACCGGGCCCGCCGCATCCTGGCCGAGGTCGAGGGCGGCGGCCGGGAACGGGTCGACGGACGCATCCAAGAGATCCGCCGGGCCCTGGGATCGGAGACACGACCCAGCGTGCGCGACCTGACCGGCCGCCACGGCCTACTGCCCATCGTGTGGATCGGCATGGGCGTCTCCGCCTTCCAACAGCTGGTCGGCATCAACGTCATCTTCTACTACTCCTCCTCGCTGTGGCAGTCGGTGGGCGTGGCCGAATCCGACTCCCTGCTGCTGAGCCTGTTCACCTCCATCGTCAACATCGTGGGCACGTTCGTGGCGATCCTGCTGGTGGACCGGATCGGCCGCAAACCACTCCTGCTGGTGGGGTCGGCCGGGATGACCGTGTCGCTGGCCCTGGCCGCCTACGCCTTCGGCCACGCCCAGGTCCAAGGCCAAGAGGTGGTGCTGCCGTTCGTCTGGGGCGCGGTGGCGCTGACCGCGGCCAGCTGCTTCGTGCTCTTCTTCGCCCTGTCCTGGGGCGTGGTCGTGTGGGTGCTGCTGGG
>CALGOD010001004.1 GCA_937957845.1 uncultured Nocardiopsis sp. | reverse complement strand
TGTCCCTCCTGTCCGTCGTGATCGGCGGTGTCCCGCTCGACCGCCGTGACACGCTCGCCCAGGTCCCGGAGCGCCGGCAGCACCATCAGCAGCGCGACCAGGACGACCACTCCGGCGAACAGAGCGGGGTAGCGCAGATCGACACGGCCGAGCAGGCCTCCGATCAGGGCACCGACGGGGGTGAGGCCGTAGCCGAGCATCTGGGAGCACGACATCATGCGGCCGAGCATGTGCCCGGGGACCACTACCTGTATGACGCTCAGCAGGACCGTGTTGGAGATGGTCATGACGGCCCCCAACAGGGTCGCCACCGCGGCCGCCACGTAGGCGTTGGGCGCGAGTGCGATGGCGACGTAGCACAGCCCCATGAGCAGGAAGCCGGTGACCTGGAGCCGGAAGCGACCCACGAGGGCGAGCACGCGTCCGGCGACCACACCGCCGATGACCGCCCCGACCGCTGTCGTGGCCATGAACACCCCGAACAGCGAGACGGGTACCTCGAAGTGGTCCTTGACGAGAAGCACCATGACGGCGTTCAGCGCCATGAGGCCGATGTTGCTGATCGCCCCGAACAGCGTCATCGCCCGCAAGGAAGGGTCACCGAAGGTGTAGCCCATACCCTCGCGGATGTCCGCGACCACCGACTTCCGGGCCGCCGGTTCGGTCTCGGCCGGGCCGCAGGGACGCCGGACCGCCAGAGGCAGTCCGAGCAGAATGAGCGCGCCGAGCACATAGGCGCCGGCGTTCACGGCCAGAGGCAGGGCGGCGGCGACCACGAAGAGGAAACCTGCCAGAGGGGCTCCACCGAAGCCCTCTGTGACGGTCTGACCACTGACCAGCCTGCCGTTGGCGCGCTCCAGGGTCCCACTGGGGGCGACAGCGGGGAGCATGGCCCGGCCGGCCAGGTCGTAGAACACCTCACAGGACATCACCAGGAACATGACCGCGATGAGCGTCCAGATCGTCGCGTGCCCGGTGGCAACGAGTACGGCGAGAACGGCGACGAGTACGCCCCGGAGGACGTTGGCACCGACCATCAGACGTACCCGGTCCACCCGATCCACGACCGCACCGGCGAACAGGCCGAACAACAGCCACGGCAAATAACGGGCCACAGCCAGGAAGGAGACGAGGAGGGGATCGCTCGTGAGCATCGCCGCGATCAACGGCAATGCGGTGAGCATGAGTCCGTCCGCGAGGTTGCTGGACATGCTGCCGAGCCAGAACCGATTGAAGTTTCGACCCAAGGGGGTCTCTTTGCGGGGGGCTTCCATTTTTCCTAACACCAACATTCTCCACCTGGCGGAAAGGACCGACCTGATTGCCGGGCCCGAAGTCCAGAAGCAGTTCGGGCAGAATCCGCCGACTACCGCTGGCTGTTCATTTGGTTAATTTCGGGAGCCTACGAGGCTCCGGGGGCGGATGTCCTTCCACTGCTCCTCGACGTAACCGAGGCAGGCGCCACGGTCGCCCGGACCTGCGACGGCCTCCCAACCAGCGGGGATCTCGGCGAAGGAGGGCCATAGGGAGTGCTGCCCCTCCCCATTGACCAGGACAAGGAATTCACCTTCTGCGTTCTCAAAGGGGTTACCCAAGGAAATCACCTTTCTTCCGTTGATATTTCCCTTGACAAAAGGGGAGGAAGATCCACCTTCTACAGGTACTGGGAAAGCACGCGCCCGATCTCAGCGATGGGTTCGGCTTCGGTGAGACCGGCATTCGTCCCGTCGATCTCATGCTTTTCGATCCATCCCTCGATGTGGGGAGCCCACCGATCGACCTCGGGAGAGTGTTCTCCCCTGTCTCTCGTGGCCTCGAAGAAGAGCACGTCTCCGAGGAAGGTGGCAGGTACGACCGGGAGCATGATCTCGATGTGGTTGACCGGGGCGGCCACGAGAGCCCCGACCTCCTCGACACCG
>CALGOD010001003.1 GCA_937957845.1 uncultured Nocardiopsis sp. | reverse complement strand
GCGGGGACCCGCTCCAGGGCCATGACCGCGACCGCGCCGGCGTCCTCGGCGATCTTGGCCTGCTCGGGCGTGACGACGTCCATGATGACACCGTTCTTGAGGTGCTCGGCCATGCCGCGCTTGACCCGTTCGGTGCCAACGTCGTTGTCGGAGGTGTTCGATGTGGCCACGGTTTCGGACTCCCGATGTCTTGTTCTGCGAAGGACGCGGTTCTCCGACAGCGCCACGTCCTTCGGACGGACTCTGTGGGCGGGACCGCGGGAAGGTTCGGCGAGTGGACGACTCGACAGTGCGAGGACGCCGTCGGCACCGCACCTTGGTCGATGGTCGACCGATCCCCCACCCTACTTCCACCCCCTGTGGGGGGTTTTGGCCAGATCGGTGTTCCGGAGGGCCTTCCTCCTACAAGGTGTCGGGCCCGATCGGCAGGAGCGGGATCCGGGGTGGTTGATCATCGATCTCGAAGTAGTCCGGCAACGGTGCCGTGCCCGTGAGCCGGAACATCCTCACGAGTCTGGAGCGACGTGCCAGGCGGGTGTCGGAGACGGCGTCGTTGTAGAACGTGCGGGCCATGTGGACGCCCTTGGCCGCCGCCTCCACCTCGGTCAACTGGGACCGCAACCCGTCCCAACGCTCGGCCGATCCCCGAAATTCCGGGGATTCCAGGGACTCGCGCAGTACACGGGAGAGCGCGCTCTCCGCCAGGTTCCTCTGGTCCCGCTCCGCCGCGCCCACGGCCTCGGCCGCTTCCGCCAGTTCCCGACCGTCCTCCACACCGTCTGCGTCGAGCAGGTCGAGCACGGCGGTCAGGCGCCGCAGCAGTGCCGCTTCCAGGGCCGCGCGGGCGGTGTCGACCCGATGGTGCAGGCGGTGCAGACGGGTGGCCCGCCATGACAGGTAGAAGCCGAACAGCACCAGGGCCAGGAGGACCCCGAGGATCACGGCGACGGTCACGGCGCCACCCGGCGCAGCAGCGCACCGGCACGCGGTCCGGAGTCCAGGCGTACCCCCCTGGGTCGACCGCGATCGGCCCCGTCCCACATCAGGACGGTCTCGTAGACGTGGGCGACGTCGGCGGCGACGGTGTCCCAGTCGTAGGCGCGTACCGCGCTGCGGGCGGTCAGTGACAGTTCGGCCCGCCGCTCGGGGGCGTCGAGCAGCGCGCCGGCGCGCTCGGCCAGGTCGGCGGGGTCTCCCACCGCGAACAGCTCTCCCGCGGTACCGCCGTCCAGGACCGCGGAGAAGGCCGGGATGTCGCTGGCCACGATGGCCGCCCCCGAGGCCATCGCCTCGGTCAGGACGATGCCGAAACTCTCACCGCCCAGGTTGGGAGCGCAGAAGACGTCCACCGAGTGGTAGGCGCGCACCTTGTCGTCCTCGTCCAGGAGGCCCATCAGTACGACGCGTTCGCGCAGACGCTCGGGGACCACGCTCAGGGCCGCGGTGGGATCACCCGGCCCCGCCACGAGCAGACGCAGGGACGGGCGTGCCGGCGCCATCAGCGCGAAGGCCTCCAGCAGGACGCCCAGACCCTTGCGGGGCTCGTCCACACGCCCGAGGAAACCGAGGGAACCGCCTTCCCCCGGCCACCCCGGCAACGGTTCCGCGGTGGCGAACCTGCGCACCGCCACCCCGTTGGGGATGAGTACGGCGTCACCGCCCAGGTGTTCGACCAGGGTGCGCCGCGCCGCCTGGGAGACCGCGATGCGCCCGTGGAGCTTCTCCATCGCCGAGCGCAGCGCCGGAGAACCGACGGCCATCGCGCGGGAGCGTGGGTTGGCGGTGTGGAAGGTGGCCACCAGCGGACCGTCGGCCGCCCAGCACGCCAGCAACGAGACGCTCGGCGCGGAGGGCTCGTGGATGTGCAGGACGTCGAACCCGCCCTCGGCTATCCATCGGCGTACCCGGGAGGCGGTCCTGGGACCGAAGCTGAGACGGGCCACCGAACCGTTGTAGGGCACCGGGACCGGTCTGCCCGCGGGGACGAGATGGTCGGGAAGGTCGTGGCCGTCGGCTCCACCCACCGGTGCCAGGACCGACACCTCGTGCCCCATGGCGATGAGCGCCTCGGCGAGGTCTCCGACGTGCTGCTGCACTCCGCCGGGGACGTCCCAGGCGTAGGGGCAGACCAGACCGACCCGCATGCACGGTCACCCGTTCCGTTCGTCGCGTTCGTAGCGGTTCTCTCCGATGCCGTTCCCATCCTCTACCCCGTCCGCCGCGGGCATGCCCGTTTTCCAGCCGCCGTCGGTCGTCCCGGGGACGGCGTCCCGGGACGCCGTCCCCGACGGCTCACGCGAGGAGGGCCCGTGGTCGGAGCTGAACACCGGCTGGAGCATGTGCCAGTCCTCGGGGTGCCGGGCGATCGCGCCCTCGAAGACCCGGACCAGCTCCTGTGTGGTGGTGTGGAGGCGCTCGGCCCGGGTCGCGCCCTCGGCGACGGGGATCTCGTCGTGGACGCGGATGTTCCAGTACGGGCCGTCGTACCAGAGGGAGACCGGCATCAGCGCGGCCCCGGTGTTCATGGCCAGCGCCGCCGGCCCGGAGGGCACACGCGCACGCTCACCGAAGAACTCGACCTCAAGACCGGTCCCTCCGATGGCGCGGTCGGCGAGCAGGCACACCAGACCTCCCCCACGCAGCCTCCGCGCCAGGGTCCCCACGGTGTTGGAGGTACCGCCCGTCAGCGGCAGGACCTCCATTCCGAGGGACTCCCGATAAGCGGTGAACCGCTGGAAGAGGCTCTCCGGTCGCAGACGCTGGGCGACGGTGGTCAAGGGGATGCCCCGAAGGGTGATCCAGGCCCCGGCATGGTCCCAGTTGCCCATGTGCGGCAGCGCGGCGACCACACCGCGGCCGGAGCGGACGTGTTCCTCCAACGCCTCGATGCCGGTGACGCGGGTACGGCCGAGGATGTACTCCTCCTCCATCGCGGGGTGGCGGAACATCTTGTAGTATTAATGCACGTAGGAGCGC
>CALGOD010001002.1 GCA_937957845.1 uncultured Nocardiopsis sp. | reverse complement strand
CCCACCCAAGGATAATTTTGTGACATGGGTAACACTTCATCCCCCTTTCGGTCTGTTCCCGGAATGTTCCTCTCCCGTGTCGCCGAGTCCGGTGACGCCGAAGCCTTCAGTCACCCCGTCCCCGGTCCCGACGGCGCTCCCGAGAAGTGGGAGACCCTCACCTGGTCCCAGACCCGTGACCGTGTGCGCGACCTCGCGCTGGGCCTGCACTCCCTGGGGGTGACCTCCCAGGCCCGATGCGCGATCGTCTCCAGCACCCGGATCGAGTGGATCCTCGCCGACCTGGCCGTGCTGTGCGCGGGTGGCGCCTCCACCACCGTCTACCCCTCCTCCACCCCGCCCGACTGCGCCTACATCGTCTCCGACTCGGGCAGCATGGTGGCCTTCGCGGAGAACGACGAGCAGGTCGCCAAGCTGGTCGACCAACGCCCCCACATGCCGGGGTTGTCCAAGGTGATCGTCTTCGAGGGCACCCCACGGGACGATGACGACTGGGTGATGACCCTCGACGAGCTGGCCGCGCAAGGGGCCGCCCTGCACGCGGACAGGCCCGAACTGTTCGAGGAGCTGGCGTCGGCGGTCGAGCCCGACCACCTCTCCACGCTGATCTACACCTCGGGCACCACCGGAAGACCCAAGGGCGTGCGTCTGGACCACGCGAACTGGCTCTACGAGTCCCAGGCCATGCAGGACCTGGACAACGAGCTGCGCGCCCAGGGCTGGGAGCTGCTGACCGCCGACGACGTGCAGTACCTGTGGCTGCCGCTGGCCCACGTGTTCGGCAAGTACATGCAGGTCAGCCAGCTGCGCATCGGGTTCAAGACCGCCGTGGACGGGCGGGTGGACAAGATCGTGGAGAACCTGGCCGTCGTGCGGCCCACCTTCATGGCCGCCGCTCCGCGCATCTTCGAGAAGGTCTACAACCGGGTGGTCATGCAGGCCAAGGAGGGTGGAGCGGCCAGGTACCGCGTCTTCCGGTGGGCCGCGGGCGTGGGCGACCGCGTGGCCCGTCTCAAGGAGGAGGGCCGCGAACCCACCGGGATGCTGGCCGCCCAGCACAGAGTCGCCGACAGACTCGTGTTCGGCCGGTTGCGAGCGCTCTTCGGTGAGCGGCTGAAGTTCTTCATCTCCGGTAGCGCGCCCCTCTCCCCCGACATCGGCCGGTTCTTCTACGGCGCGGGTATCACCATCCTGGAGGGCTACGGGCTCACGGAGACCAGCGCCGGTACGTTCGTCAACCGCCCCGGTGACATCAAGTTCGGCACGGTCGGGCTGCCCATGCCGGGTACCGAGGTCAAGATCGCCGAGGACGGCGAGATCCTCATCCGCGGCGGCGGTGTGATGCGCGGTTACCACAACCTGTCCGGTGCCACCGAGGAGGTCCTCACCGAGGACGGCTGGTTCGCCACCGGCGACATCGGTGTGCTGGAGGGCGGACGCCTGCGCATCACCGACCGCAAGAAGGAGCTGATCAAGACCTCGGGCGGCAAGTACGTGGCGCCGCAGAGCATCGAGAGCCGCTTCAAGGCCCTGTGCCCCTATGTGAGCAACCTGGTCGTGCACGGCGACCAGCGACCCTACTGCGTGGCGCTCGTGGCCCTGGACGCCGAGGCCATCGGCGACGCCGTCATCGAGGTGCGCGCGGC
>CALGOD010001001.1 GCA_937957845.1 uncultured Nocardiopsis sp. | reverse complement strand
GCGACCACCGAGATCTACACTCTTTCCCTACACGACGCTCTTCCGATCTCGGTTGTCCGACACCGCGCGCATCGCCTTGCCGATACGCGTGAGCTGCAACAGGCAGGCCACTCCCACCAGGATCAGCACCGCCACGACCATGATCACCAGGTCGCGGGGGGCCATCGAGATGGGGCCGATGTGCACCAGCTCCTGGACCTGGAACCCCGAGTAACGGGTACGACCCGAGCCGAAGACCACCAGGATGACGTGGCGCAGCGCCAGCGCGACACCGATCGAGACGATGAACATCTGGATCATCGCGACGTTACGCCGCCGCAGCGGACGCCAGAGGTAGCGTTCCATCGTCGCGCCCAGCACAGCGCCCATGACCACCGCGATGGTGGCGGCCGCCCACAGCGGAACGCTCCAGCCCACCGAGTCGCCCAGCACGCCCAGCACGGTCGCCAGCGCGATCCCGGCGAAGATCGCCGTCCACTGTGCGATGAGCAGCCCCGTGCGGGACGCTCTGTTCTCCAGGAAGGCGCCGAGCAGGACCGCCACCCCCAGGCCGGCGAAGATCGCCAGCAGGGAGTTGCCCAGGCCCGCCGCACCGCTGCTGAAGACCAGAGCGGCCATGGCACCGAAAGTGACCATGTCGCCGTGGGCGAAGTTGATCAGTTTCGTGGTGCCGAAGATCAGGGAGAGGCCGATCGCGGAGACCGCGATGACCAGGCCGTACAGGAGCCCCGCCGCCGTGAGCTGGAGGAAGCGCCCGCCGAAGGAGTCGTTCCCGCCCACGGTGGGCTGGATCGTCTCTTCCTCGTCCCCGGCCTCCGCTGCGGTGTCGGCGTCGTCGGTCTGCTCCTGCGAGGGCGAAGCAGAGCTCTCCGCGGACTCGCCCGCGCGCTCCAACGCGATGATGAGGGGTCGCCGGTCGTCGGCCTCCACCTCCAGCTCGGTCTCGCCGTCGACCATGAGGCCCTCGCGTACGACGAACTCGCTGGGGACGGACTCCTGGTCCACCACTACGCGGTAGGTGCCCGGTTCGGGCAGCCCCACTTCCCATTTTCCTTCAGAGTCGGTCTCGGCCGCCCCGATCTCGTCCTCACCGGCGAAAACCGTGATCCCGATGCCTTCGACACCTTGATCCCGGTCGTCCGGATTGAGGATTTGACCGTGCAGCGCCTCACCGCCCTGTTCGTCTGCCGTCGCCGCCGACCCAGGAATCACCACGATGGCGGTGATCAGGGCGAGCAGCACGGTCAGGAGACGTGTGCGCACGCGCGCTCCTTGCGCATCTGAGGGGTGACGGTGCCGAATGCGCGCATTCGGCACCGCTGTCCATTGCTGTTCGGTGCGGTGAGTTTAGCCCGATTTAGGCAGGTCATTCAGCTGCGCTAAAGCCACGTGACCCAAACGTCATCCCATTGTGCAAAAACGAGACCGAAACGGTACCCCTCGCGGGTTGACCTTGGCCATCCGTCTCGTTTCCACCCCCGCATGTGCCCGTTCTGCCCATTCCCTGCGTACACGGAGCACCGGACTGATCACACAGACCCCGGGGAGAGACACAAGATGTCAACGGGCACAGGTGCGAGAGGAGCGCCGAAAGGGGCCACACCCGGTGAACGGCTGTGACCCCTTCGTCGGCCCGACCACGGAGGGACGGTTAAGCTCCGCTAACCCCTTTGCCCCCGAGCGTCTCCACGACCGTCTCGGCGACCTTGCGCATCGTCAGACGCCGGTCCATGGAGTTCTTCTGGATCCACCGGAACGCCTCGGGCTCGCTCATCCCATGGCGACTCTGCAAAAGCCCCTTGGCCTGCTCCACGAGCTTGCGGGTCTCCAACCGCTCCTGGAGACTGCCGACCTCCGCCTCCAGAGCGGTCAGCTCGGCGTAGCGGGAGGTGGCCATCTCCACCGCCGGGACGAGGTCGGTCTTGCTGAAGGGCTTGACCAGGTAGGCCATGGCCCCCGCGTCGCGTGCCCGCTCGACCAGCTCGCGCTGGGAGAAGGCGGTCAGGATCACCACCGGGGCGATCCGCTCGGCGGCGATGCGCTCGGCGGCGGACAGGCCGTCGAGCACCGGCATCTTGATGTCGGTGATCACCAGGTCGGGTTTGAGCTCTCTGGCCAGGCGGACCGCGGTCTCCCCGTCACCGGCCTCGCCCACGACGGCGTAACCGTCCTCTTCCAGCATCTCCTTGAGGTCCAGGCGAATCAGGGCCTCGTCCTCCGCGATCACCACACGGCTCTGCGTCCTCGTCACGTACACGAGGTTACAGAGATCCGCTAGGATGCATGGCGTCGGGACCGGCGATACCCGTCAATCGTGATCCCACCGTTGACGGAGTGGCACCGGA
>CALGOD010001000.1 GCA_937957845.1 uncultured Nocardiopsis sp. | reverse complement strand
ATCTCCTGCCGGAGGGCACGGCGGTGCGGGCAGGACGGGCGCGGACCAAAAGGCACCGGCAGAGGACGGGTCGATGGTTTCCCGTGACGCTGTCGCGCCCATTCCTCCGAATGCCGACTCCGCTCCCGGAGGTCCTTTTGCAGTGGATGCGGAAAACGCTCTGACCTGCGTCATGAGCGCACGCCGCTCCCGCCCCAGCCACCGGGTCAGCGTGAACGGATCCCGATCCGCCCGAATCCCGAGTTCGACCACCACCGCCGTCAGGTGCGCGCACCTTGAGTCCCACCGTTCACAGGAACAGGTCGCCACCAGTTCTCCCCACCCGCGCGGTACCAGGTCCCAACCCAAAAGAGAGAACACCCGTGCGACCGCCACCGGCAGTTCTCCGGCCAGCAGCCGAGCGGCGAACACCGGCTGGGAGGCCAGCGCTGCGCACAGGCGCTCCCACTCCGCGTCCGACGGCACGGTGCGGATCAGGCTCACCTCGTGCGAGCCGGTGCCGACCACCAGCCCGGTGACCTCGCCCGGACCCACCGACAACCGCTCGACCCGGGCGCCCCCGGTGGGCTCCCCCAACGCCTCGGCGAACAGGGCCGACCACGTGCTCATTCTCCGGCCACCGCCTCGGGGGACAGCCGCACGACCTCGCGCAGATCCTCCATCGACAGCCCGGCCAGCCACGCCTCTCCGCTGGCCACGGCGCTGTCGGCCAGTGCGCTCTTACGCTCGATCATCTCGTCCACCCGCTCCTCGACCGTGCCCACGCACACCAGCTTGCGCACCTGCACGTCACGCCGCTGGCCGATCCGGAACGCCCGGTCGGTGGCCTGATCCTCCACCGCCGGATTCCACCAGCGGTCCACGTGCACCACGTGGTTGGCCGCGGTCAGGTTCAGCCCGGTCCCCGCCGCCTTGAGCGAGAGCAGGAACACGGCCGGGCCGTCCATGCTCTGGAAGCGTCGGGTCATCTCCTCCCGGTCCGCCCGGGAGGTGCCCCCGTGCAGCCACAACACCGGAACCCCCAGCCGTGAGCGAAGATAGGGGGCCAGGCGTTCGCCGAACCTCGCGTACTGGGTGAAGCACAGTGCCTTGTCGCCTTCGGCGGCGGCCTCGGCCAGGATCGCCTCCAGCCGTTCCAGCTTGCCCGAGCGTCCCGACAGCGCCGAGCCGTCCCCCAGGAACTGGGCGGGGTGGTTGCAGATCTGTTTGAGCCGGGACATCGTCGCCAGCACCAGACCTTTCCGTTCCTTCTCCGTCGCCTCGGCCATCCGCTCGCCCATGTCGTCCACCACCGCCTTGTACAGCGAGGCCTGCTCCGGGGTGAGCGTGCACCAGGTACGCGTCTCCCACTTCTCGGGCAGGTCGGAGATGATCGAGCGGTCCGTCTTGAGGCGACGTAGCACGAACGGCCCGGTCATGCGGCGCACGAGTTCGGTGTCGGGTCCCTCCTCGCCGGCAACGGCCTGCTCGAAGGCGGAGGCGCTGCCGAGCAGCCCCGGGTTGGCGAACTCCATGATCGACCACAGTTCCGACAGATCGTTCTCCACCGGTGTGCCGGTGAGCGCCACCCGGGTGGCGGCCGGAAGCGACCGGACCGCCCGTGCCTGCCTCGTGCCGTGGTTCTTGAGCGCCTGGGCCTCATCGCACACGACCCGGTGCCAGGGCATGCCCGCCAGTTCCTCCGCGTCGCGGGCGACCACCCCGTAGGTGGTGATCACCAGGTCGCACGCTCCCACCAGGCGGGCCAACGCGTTGCCGCCCGGCCGGTCCGCCCCGTGCTGGACGTGCACTCTCAGGGAGGGCGCGAAGCGCTCCGCCTCGCGCCGCCAGTTGCCCACCAGCGACACCGGGCACACCAGCAGGGTCGGCCCGGGCGTCGCGCCCTCGGCGCGTTCGTCGGCGAGCAGGGCCAGGAGCTGCACGGTCTTGCCCAGACCCATGTCGTCGGCCAGCACCGCACCCAGACCGAGTTCCCCCAGGAAACGCAACCAGGCGGCGCCCCGGTCCTGGTAGGGGCGCAGCGTGGCCCGGAACCCCGGTGGGGTCCCCATGGGGCGCGGTTCGGCCTTGGCGCCCCCGTCCAACAGAGCGCCCAGCGGGCCGGAGGCGACCACGTCGGAGACGGGCAGGGGCGCGGTGCCCTGTACGCCGATGGCGGTGCGCAGCGCCTCGTCGGCGCGCATCCGGTGGGCGCCGCGCCGTTTGAGCAGGTCCAGGGCCGTGCTGAGCCGGTCGGGGTCCACCTCCATCCACCGACCCCGTACACGGACCAGGGAGCGTTTGAGGCGGGTCAGCTCGGCGAGTTCGTCCAGTTCCTCCTCGGTGAGGGGTGTGGTCTGCCCGC
>CALGOD010000999.1 GCA_937957845.1 uncultured Nocardiopsis sp. | reverse complement strand
ATCGGCGCCCTCGAGACTGGCCGCCGTGGTGTTCTCCCTGGGGGACCTGCCGTGGCTCGCGGTGCCGGTCGGGGGCCTCAACGGGGCGTTCGTGTCCTGGTGGCTGGGCCGCGTCGCCCACCGGAGACTGGAGTCACGGCTGCCCGAGACCTTCACCCGTATCCGCTACGGTCGCGGCATCGCCCTACGGGCGCTACCGGACGGCGGATCATGGCTGGACCGTCTGGAACGTGCCGCCGTCCGGGGCGACGCCGAGACCAGACCGACCGGTTCCTGAGGATCGGCGGCCGCGCCGGGGACGGGCACGGCCGCCTCCCGGTCTCAGTCCCCGGCCCGGACACGCTCGAAGACCCCGGTGAGGCCGTCCAGGAAGGCCGACAGCGCCAGTTCGAAGCTCGCCTCATCGATCTCGGCGGCGTGCTCGGCCAGGCGGTGGGCCTGGGACAGGTTCGGGTAGCGGTCCCGGTAGACGCGCACGTCGTCGTCGAATCCGCGCGCGAAGGAGTTCGTGGCGGCCCCCACGATCAGGTACTTGGTGGACGCGCCGATCATCGTCGCGTAGCGAGGCGGCCATCCAGCGCCCACCAACCCTCCGTGGACGGCGTCGGCTCGGCGCAACGCCTCCTCCCGGCGTCCGGGTCCGGCGGCGATCACCGGCAGCAGGTGGGGGTGGGCGGCGAGGGCGTCGCGATAGGAACGGGCCCAGACGGTGAGTCCCTCGCGCCAGTCACCGCCCTCGAATCCCGAGACATCGATGTGCGAGGTGACCTCGTTGGCGACGTCGCTGAGCAGCTCCTCCTTGGTGCGGTAGTGGCTGTAGAGGGAGGCCGCCTGGACGGCGAGTTCCTGGGCGAGTTTGCGCATGGACAGCCCGTCCAGCCCGTCCCGGTCGATGAGCGTGAGCGCGGCACGGCGGATGGCCGGTTTACTCAGGATCGGTGTCTTGGGTCGGGCCACGGAAGGGTCTCCTCCTGCGCTGCGGCGGACGGTCCGGTCCCTCCGGCGTCCGGCCCGATCATCGCATGCCGGTCCGTCGTGTGCTCCTTCGGTCGCCTCGGCGGATCCGGTGGGCCCGCTCTCCACCTGCCGGACGACCTCTTGCGTGCATGGGTCCTGACACCGTACTCTCAAATAACCGAACACCGTTAGGTTACTGGGGAGGCAAGACCGTGATCGACTTCTCGTTGAGCGAAGAACAGCGCGCGGTCCGCGACTGGGTGCGGACCTTCGTCGAGCGTGAACTGATGCCGTTGGAGAACGAGGTGCTGCGCCGCGAGCGCGAAGGGCACCCTCCCGGCCTCAACTCCGAAGAGCGCACCCGGCTGCGCGAGTTGGCCCGCAAGTCCGACTTCTGGGGCGTGGAGACCCCCGTGGAGTACGGCGGCATGGGGCTGGACCCGGTCACCGCCGCGATCATCGAGATCGAACTGGGCAGGACCTTCCTGACCTTCAAGTTCGGCGGTGAGGCCGACAACATCCTCTACCACGCCAACGAGGAGCAGAAGAAGCGCTACCTGCTGCCGACCATCGCCGGTGAGCGCCGTTCCTGCTTCGCCATCACCGAGCCCGGCGCGGGCTCGGACGCCAAGGCCATCCGCACCCGCGCGGTCCGCGACGGCGACGAGTGGGTCATCAACGGCGAGAAGACCTTCATCACCGGTGGCAACGAGGCCGACTTCGCCATGGTCTTCGCCGTCACCGACCCGGAGAAGGGCGCCAACGGGGGCGTGACCTGCTTCCTGGTCGACCGCGAGGCCGGCTGGACCTCCGAGCCCATCGACACCATGGGCGAGCGCCGCCCCGCCGCGCTGATCTTCCAGGACGTGCGGGTGCCGCACGAGAACATCCTGGGCGAGGAGGGCAAGGGCTTCGCGCTGGCCATGCAGTGGATCGGCAAGGGCCGTTACCTGCTGCCCGCCCGCGCGCTCGGCGGCTGTGAGCGGCTGCTGGACATGGCGATCGAGTACTCCAAGACGCGTGAGACCTTCGGCGCGCCCATCGCCGACCGGCAGGCCATCCAGTGGATGATCGCCGACTCCCAGACCGAGATCGAGGCGTTGCGTCTGCTGGTGTTGCACGCCGCCTGGCAGGTGTCGGTGGGGCGGGACTCCCGTCACGCGCAGTCCATCGCCAAGCTGTTCGGCGGCGTGAAGGCCAATGAGATCGTCGACCGCGTCATGCAGATCCACGGCGGCATGGGCTACACCCGTGAGCTGCCCATCGAGCGCTTCTACCGCGATGTGCGCCTGCTGCGCATCTTCGAGGGGACCGACGAGATCCAGCGCCGCACGATCGCCCGCGACCTGCTCAAGGGCCACGTGAAGGTGGGCGCAACCTTGGGCTGAGAGCGGGAGAAGGGGCTCGTGCCTCGCGCGAGAGCGCGGCACGGGCCCCTTCGCACGTTCGGAACCGGCGAGAACGCCCTCTAGCGGACGCCGACCAGGTCGCAGACGAAGATCAGGGTCTCGTTCGGCTTGATGGCGCCGGGCGCGCCACGCTGACCGTAGGCCAGGTGCGGCGGGATGACCAGCTTGCGACGGCCGCCCACGCGCATGCCCATGACCCCCTGGTCCCAGCCCTGGATGACCTGGCCCGCACCGAGACGGAAGCTCAGCGGAGCGCCGCGGTTCCAGCTGGCGTCGAACTCCTCACCGCTGGAGAAGGCCACGCCGACGTAGTGGACGTCGACCGTGCTGCCGTGTCCGGCCTGCGCGCCCTCACCGATCTTGATGTCGGTGACCTCCAGTTCGGCGGGCGGCGGTCCCTCGATGAAGTCGATCTCCGGACGCTCAAGCGCCATGGTGCTACCCCTTGCGTTGTCTATGAGAACAGAGGGGCCCAGGCTATCGGCGCGCCGGGGCCGAACACGCCCGAACCCGGCGTGGCGGACTCCCCCTCACAGATCCCCCACGGTCGCGGCCACGACGTGCCCGTGGCCCTCGACCTTGACCGGTCCGCTGTCGGCCTGCACGAACACCGACTCCCCCTGGACCAGGGTCATCCCCTGGCCGACCTCGGCGACCAGCTCCACCCGTCCCTGCAGGACGAGGAGCACCGCGGGGCCGTCCCCGGGGATGTGCGCGGTGAGGCGTCCCGGTCCGATCTCGTGCAGGACGAACTCGGGCGCCGCCGAACGGAACTCCCGACGCCCGTCCAGGTACTCGGGCCGGGCGTAGGGGATGGGCAGCACGGAGAAGTCGACCACGTCCAACAGTTCGACCGCGTCCACGTGCTTGCCGGTCAGCCCGGCGCGCAACACGTTGTCGGAGCCGGCCATCACCTCGATGGCGGTGCCTTGGAGGTAGGCGTGCATGTTCCCCGCGGGCAGGAAGAGCGCCTGGCCCGGCCACAGGGTGACGTGGTTGAGCAGCAGGGCGGCGACCGCACCGGGGTCACCGGGGTAGCGGGAGGCCAGGTCCGCGACGATGGCGCGGTGGGAGCCCCCCGTTCCGGCGGTCGACCACTCGCGGACGAAGTCGCCGATGAGCCGTTCGCGCTCTCGCTGGGGGAGGGTGAGCAGACGGGTCATCGCGGTGCGCAGGGCCTCGCCCGCCTCGGGCAAGGCCAGGTCCCGGCGCAGCCGGACCGCCAGGTCACAGGTGAGACCACGTAGGTCGGCGTGGGCCGCGGCGGGTTCACGGAAGCCGCACAGGGCCTCGAAGGGTTCCAGGGCCAAGAGGAGCTCTGGCTTGTGGTGGGGATCACGGTAGTTGCGGTGGGGGGCGTCCAGGGGGATCCCCGCGCGTTCCTCGGCCTCGAAGCCGGTGCGGGCGCGGGCTGCGTCGGGGTGCACCTGGAGGGACAGGGGCGCCTCCGCCGCCAGGATCTTGAGCAGGAAGGGCAGCCGCCCACCGAAACGTTCGACGGTGCGCCGCCCCAGTACCCGGTGGGGGTTGTCGGAGATCAGTTCCGGCAGGGAACGGGGGCCGTCCTCACAGTGGACCGTGCTCGGCGCCGCGTGGTGGGCGCCGAGCCACAGCTCGGCTTGGGGCGTGCCGTCGGGCTCGACGCCCAGCAGCCGGGGGATGGCCGTGCGGGCTCCCCAGGCGTAGGGCCTTACCTGGTTGGTGAGCCTGTGCATCCACCCTCCGCTTTCCCGTCTGCGTGTTCTCACCCCGTGGACGCTCCGACGAGGTGACGACAGTCTCGCGAAGAGTCTCTTCGCGGTCGACATGGAGCGCCCCGCTCCTTGCGGTAGTGCACACTTCACCTCGCGGGGGTGGGCGGGCGCCCTGAGCGCGTGGAGCCCGACTGCGGCAACGAAGTTACCGGGAAGTAAACCACGATCGGGCGCACCTGAACAGCACCGCCCGATCACCTTCCCACGCGCGGCCCTCGGAAGCGGAATTCCCCGGTCCCCGGCCGCGTGCCTCCCCGACCGGGATCGGCTTTCTTCCGGGTGCGCGAGGTCGGCGCGTGGCGCGCCGGAGACCGGCTAACGTGCATAGTCTCCCCTCCCCCTATGTGCGAGGAGCACACATGAGACTGCGTCAGGGCGGACCTGCGGACCTGCCGGCGTTACTGAAGACGTTCGACTCCACCGTGGAGTGGCTGGCCACGCAAGGCCGCGCCGGACAGTGGGGAGACCGCCCCTGGTCGCACGACCCCGCCCGGGTCGCCCTGGTGGAGGGGTTGGCCTCCGACGGCCTGTGGGTGGCCGAGAGCGGCGGTGAGGCCGCCGGGTTCCTGACCATCCGCGAACAGGCCCCCGACTTCGCTCCGCCGGTGGACGAGCGCGAGCTCTACGTCCGCCTGCTGTTGGTCCCGCGCGAGTACGCCGGGCGCGACGTGGGCGCCAGGCTGCTCGCCTTCACCCTCAGGCAGGCTCGCGCCGCGGGCATCGCACTGGTGCGGGTGGACTGCTGGTCGGGCGGGGACGGAGCCCTCGTCCGGTACTACGAGAGCCAGGGGTTCACCCCCACCGAGCGGGTGCCCGTGGGGGACAAGGAAGTCCAGGTCCTACAGCAGCGCGTCTGAACACGGCTCCGCCCGCACCCTCCTGTGGTGCGGGCGGAAACGGGAACGCCTCATCCGTCGCGGCGCACCTTGTCGGCGGCCTCGATGAGACGGTCGATCATCCGCCGGGTCAGCTCGGGGTCGGGTTGGGGGAGCCCCGCGATCGCCGACATGTACAGGCCGTCGCCCGCACGTAGGATCACCTCGGCCAGGACGGGGTCGGTGAGCTCCTCGTGCAGGAGTTCGCCCCAGCGGCCGAAGAGGTACTGGACCTTGCGGGTGGCCTCCTCAGGCAGGTCCTCCTGGCCGCGCAGCGCGGCGATGATCGCCCAGTACAGCTCGCGCTCCTCGGGGCTGTGCGGTAGCGAGGTGCGCAGGAAGACGCGGACCACGCCCTCACTTCCCTCCACCGCCTCGCGGAACTCCTCCTCGGCCAGTGCGCTCAGACGTTCGATGAGCCCGCTGAGCATGGCGGCCTTGGACGGGAAGTGGTACAGCAGTCCGCCTTTGGACACCGAGGCCTCACGTGCCACGGCTTCCAGGGTCACTCCGGAATAACCTTCGCGGATCAGGATGTCCTGAAGAGAGTCGAGGATGCGATCGCGGGTGTTCGAAGCATTCACGATTGACACTGTACCGTCTGGACGGTACTGTACCGTCCGGACGGTTGAAGAGTCCCGGCGCACGCCCGGTCGACCACGCTTCCCGTTCCTTCCGCCCGGAACCCTCCCCCGGGCCCTTTCTGCGT
>CALGOD010000998.1 GCA_937957845.1 uncultured Nocardiopsis sp. | reverse complement strand
CTCGGCCTCCGGTGGAACGAACGGTTCTTCGGCCGTCCACACGAACCGTGGACGCTCTCCTCTCTGAGCCGTCCAAGACCCCGGCGCAGGCCGAGACCGGGTCGCCGCGAGGTCAGATACCGCCGATCCCCACGTACTTCGTCTCCAGGAACTCCTCGATACCGACGTTGCCGCCCTCCCGGCCCAGGCCGGAGTGCTTCACCCCGCCGAAGGGGGCCGCCGGGTTGGAGACGACGCCCTGGTTGAGGCCGACCATGCCGGTCTCCAGCGCCTCACTGACCCGCAGCGCCCGGTTGAGATCGCGGGTGTAGAGGTAGCTGACCAGGCCGTACTCGGTGTCATTGGCGGCCCGCAGCACCTCCTCCTCGGTGTCGAAAGGAAGCACCGGAGCCACCGGGCCGAAGATCTCGGTGGAGGAGAGCTCGGCCGCGAAGGGCACGTCGGCGAGCACCGTGGGCTGGTAGAAGTGCCCGGGGCCGTCGCCCGGCCCACCGCCGACCAGCACGCGGGCGCCCCGGTTCACCGCGTCGTCCACCAGGTGCTGCACCTTGTCACGCGCCTTGTCGTCGATGAGCGGACCCACGTTGACGCCCTCGTCCAGGCCACGCCCCATGCGCAGTGCGCCCATGCGCCGGCTGAGTCGCTCGGAGAACTCCTCGGCCACCCCGGCCTGCACGTAGATGCGGTTGGCGGCCGTGCACGCCTCACCGATGTTGCGCATCTTCGCGAGCATCGCGCCGTCCACCGCGGCGTCCAGGTCCGCGTCGTCGAAGACCAGGAAGGGCGCGTTGCCGCCCAGTTCCATGGACGTGCGCAGGACCTGAGGTGCGCTCTGCTCGATGAGCTTGCGTCCCACCCCGGTGGACCCTGTGAAGGACAGCTTCCGGATACGCCCGTCGCTCAACAGCGGCTCGGTGACCGCCCCCGGGTCCGTGGCGGGAATGACGCTGAGAACACCCTCGGGCAGCCCGGCCTCGGCCAGGATCCCCGCCAGGGCGAGTGCGGACAGGGGTGTCTGCTGGGCGGGTTTGAGCACCATGGTGCACCCGGCCGCGATGGCGGGACCGATCTTGCGGGTGCCCATCGCCATGGGGAAGTTCCAGGGGGTGATGAGCATGGAGGGGCCGACCGGCTGGCGCATGACGAGGAAACGCGACTTGCCGTCGGGGGAGATGGAGAACCCGCCCTCGATACGGACGGCCTCCTCGGAGAACCAGCGCAGGAAATCGGCGGCGTAGGCGATCTCGCCCTTGGCCTCGGCCAAGGGCTTGCCCATCTCCAGCGTCATCAGGACCGCCAAGTCCTCCTGACGCTCCATGAGCAGCTCGTAGCTTCTACGCAGGATCTCGCCGCGCTCCCGGGGCGCCGTCGCCGCCCACCCGGGCTGGGCACGATGCGCGGCGTCCAGGGCGTCGAGCGCGTCCTCCTTGCCCGCGTCCGCGACCTCGCAGAGCGTCTCACGGGTGGAGGGGTCCTCCACCTCGAACGTGGCACCCGAAGCGGCGTCGCGCCACGTGCCTCCGATGAACAGCCGCTTGTCCACCTGCCCGACGACCCGTGCTTCCTGCTCCGACATGTTCACTACTCCCCGGTCGAGAATCGGCCTGTGGTCAGAACTGCCCAACGTGCGCCCACTGGACACCGTCGCGGCACGGATGTTTCCATAGCAGCGTCGATTGTCAACAATCCTACGGAACTCGTGACAAGGAATCGAGGCATCGCATGGCGGAGCTCTCCCCGATCCTCAAACAGGCGACACCGGTCGTCGCCGCCCGAGGCGAGGGCGCCTACATCTACGACGAGGACGACCGCCGCTATCTCGACTTCACCGCCGGCATCGGTGTCACCAGCACCGGCCACTGCCATCCCCGGGTCGTGGCCGCCGCCCAGGAACAGGTGGCGACCCTGATCCACGGCCAGTACACCACCGTGATGCACCGGCCGTTGCTGCGACTCACCGAGCGACTCGGAGAGGTGCTGCCCCAGGGGCTGGACCGGCTGTTCTACGTCAACTCGGGTAGTGAGGCCGTGGAGGCGGCCCTCCGGCTGGCCCGACAGGCGACCGGGCGGCAGAACGCCATCGTGCTCCAGGGTTCGTTCCACGGCCGGACCATGGGCGCGGCGTCGCTGACCACGTCCGGGGTCAGGCTCCGGGCGGGCATCGGCCCGCTGATGCCCGGCGTGGTGGTGTCACCGTTCCCGCACGCCTACCGACTGGGCATGTCGGAGCCCGACGCGGTCGCCTACGCACTGCGCGAGCTGGATTACCTGTTCTCCACGGTGACCTCGCCACGGGACACCGCGGCCGTGTTCGTCGAGCCGGTGTTGGGCGAGGGCGGCTACGTCCCCGTCCCGGACGCCTTCTTCCAGGGGCTTCGCGAGCGCGCGGACCAGCACGGGTTCCTCCTGGTCGCGGACGAGGTGCAGACCGGCTTCGGCCGCACGGGCACGTTCTGGGGACACGAGCCGTCGGGCGTCCGTCCGGACGTGGTCATCACCGCCAAGGGGTTGGCCAGCGGCTTCCCGCTGTCCGCGATCGCCGCTCCGGCCTCGATCATGGAGAAGGCTTGGCCGGGCTCCCAGGGCGGCACCTACGGCGGCAACGCGGTGTCCTGTGCCGCGGCGCTGGCCACGCTGGACGTGATCCAGGAGGAGGGCCTGGTGGAGAACGCCGCACGCATGGGCGAGCGACTGCGCCAGGGGCTGGAAGGGGTCGCCAAGGCCAACCCGGTGATCGGCGACGTGCGCGGACGGGGGCTGATGATCGGCAGCGAGTTCACCGCCGCGGACGGCACTCCCGACGGCGCGACCGCGCAGCGCGCCCAGCAGGCCGCGGCCAAGAACGGGCTGTTGCTGCTGACCTGCGCCCCCGAGGGGAACGTGGTGCGGATGATCCCGCCGCTGGTCGTCACCGGCGAACAGGTGGACAGCGCGTTGTCGCTGTGGGAGGCCTCCGTGAAGGAGGCGGTCTCCTGAACGAAGGGGCGAGCTCCTGAGCCGGGGCGGGCGACCACGGGTCGTCCGCCCTTTCCTTCGGGGCCGTCGCCTCCGACGGAAAAACGATGACCTCGCGCCTCTGTGGAGCCGTGAAACCGAGGCTTTCGCGCGCTTTCCACACCACCCCTTTCACGCCGGCCTCACAGGTATCCACCCCTGTTCCGGTAAACCGAAGGCCGCTCGGAAAAAACATGACTTGAGTCACATGGCAACTTTGTTACCAGTAAGGATGCGGTGCGGTTCCGGCATGGCCCTCGCCACCACTTGACGTAACGAGCCCATTACGGAGACATTGGGGCACCTCCCTCCCGCACATCAGTGAGGAAACCCCATGATCGACCGACGACTGTTCCTCGGCGGCGCCTCCCTCGCCGCCGTGAGCGTTCCCCTTCTCTCCGCCGCCGGCTGCTCCTCCTCCGAGGGAGGAGCCGAACTCACCTCTGAGAGCGGCAACCCGGGAGCGCTCCCGGTCACCGTCTCCAACGAGAGCGGTGCCTTCTCCGACAGCGAGATCCTGGTGTACATCGTGGGCACCGACCTGACCACGGACCAACAGTGCCGAGTCGACGCCGATGGGATCGCGCACCCGATCAGCGAGTCCGACAACACCGACGACGGGTTCACCGACTACTCGATCCCGCTCTCCTCGGTCAGCGAGTTCTCCCTGCCCTTCATGTCGGGCCGCATCTACTTCGCCCTCGGCGGCAAGCTGAGGTTCAAGGTGGTCGTCGACGGCAACGGGCGGCCCGCCCTGCAGTACCCGGCGGGGTGGGTGGAGTCCGATCCCAGCCACGGGGTCCTGCACGACACGGTGGAGTTCACCCACAACGAGACCGGCATGTACTGCAACACCAGCATGGTCGACCAGTTCAGCGTTCCACTGGGCATCCGGCTCCAGGGTGAGGCGGACCAGACCACGGGCACGTTCAAGCCGGGCGGACGCGACGCCGTGTTCGCGACGCTGTCCGCCGACCCCGACTTCTCCTCGCTCGTGGTCGGGAACGGACAACGCGTCATCTCGCCGGGACACGCGATGGACGCCGGCCTCTTCCCCACCGACTTCTACGACTCCTACATCGACGAGGTGTGGGCGCGCTACAGCACGACCGACCTGCGCGTGACCACCAACGCGGGAACCTTCACCGGCCGCGTGGACGGTTCGGGCATGCTGGTCTTCGACGGCGGCGTGGCCCCGATCGCCAAGCCCAGCACCCGCGACGTGTTCTTCTGCGACGGAGCGCTGCACGCCCCCAACGACGGGATCACCGGCCCGGTGGCCGCGATCCTGGGCGCTGCGTTCAACCGCTCCACCCTGCTCGACACCGCCGAGCACCCGGTCACCGACCCCGCGGCCTTCTACGGCCACGAGATCACCAACCGGTACGCGGCCGTCTTCCACGAGAACACCGTGGACGGCAAGGCCTACGGCTTCGCGTTCGACGACGTGTCGGACTTCGCCTCCTACGTGCAGGACCACGCTCCGGCGTCCCTGCACGTGACCCTCACCCCCTTCTAGCGGGTTCGCCCGCCCTCCCCACCGTCGGACCCGGCACGGGGGAGGGCCGCGACGGAAACCGTGCCCTGGCCGTGCGGACCGTCGAGGAGCCGAGGACCGGGTCGGCCGGCGCGCGGCCGGCCCGTCCTCGTCGAGGGCCTCCTCCCCCACCGCAGGGGCCTTTCCGGGATCCCACCACCTGCTTCTCCCACGGCCCCGCCGGGTATCCGCCGACGGCGGGGCCATCGCTCTCCCACCCCTCCCATGACCCGCCTCACACGAAGAATTCGGTCGGAGCGCCTTCTTCATCGTGATAGAGTCGGAGACGTCGCCGGGGAGACCAGGCGACACACAACTGAACAACAGGCACTCGTAGCTCAATGGATAGAGCATCTGACTACGGATCAGAAGGTTGGGGGTTCGAGT
>CALGOD010000997.1 GCA_937957845.1 uncultured Nocardiopsis sp. | reverse complement strand
CACCGGCCACGTCACCATCACCAACACCTCCTCCACCACGCTGGACGCGTGGGAGCTGGCGCTGGCCTTCGACTCCGCGCGCATCACCCACGTGGAGGGCGCGGTCTGGGAGGAGATCGAGGACGGCATCCTGGCCCGGCAGGGCGGCGGAGCCGACCGTCTGGAACCCGGTGCCTCGGCGGTGCTCACCTTCGACGCGATGGGCGTACCGCAGACTCCGGTCCGTTGCTCTCTCAACGGGCACGTCTGCCGACTCTGAGGAACCCGTACGAGCCGAGACGACGCCAGGGGCCGAGAAAGGACGAAGGCCTCCGACCGGGGGTCGGAGGCCTTCGTAGGATCCAGGAGAGCCGGTGTCGGCTCAGCGGTGGTCCACCTTGCCGGCCTTGATGCACGAGGTGCAGGCGTTCACGCGCTTGGGCGTGCCGCCCACACGGGTGCGGACGGTCTGGATGTTGGGGTTCCAGCGGCGGCGGGTGCGACGGTGCGAGTGGGAAACACTGTTACCGAACCCTGGTCCCTTGCCGCAGACGTCGCAGACGGAAGCCACGGTAACTCCATTCAAGCGCTCGGGATCGCGCACGTCGCCGCACGCGAAGGTTCAACCGACCGGAGAGGTCGGGCGGACTGGTTGGCGAGGACACCAACCGTGGAAGAATACACGAAGGACACAGTCGGACGCGGCGAGCCGGACCACTGACCGATGTCCGTACAGTACGGACGCCGGACGACGGTGCAGCGCCGCACTGGTGTCCACGGAACATCGCACCGACCACGCGGGCATGGCGAAGAGCGATGAACTCCAACGAGTATACCCCTGTCGAGAGTGCGCGGACGCACCGTGGACATCGCACCGCCGGCGTCCGTGGGAAGCCCCGAACACGGTCGCCCGAGGACCCCGCGTTCCCGCGCCGGTGGCACACGAGCGTCACACCGGAGGACTACCGTGGCGTTGACCGGCGATCCGAGACGGGGAAGCATCACGTGAGCACCTGGGACGAACCACTGGGCAAGGGACCGCTCAGGGGCAGGACGGCGAAGGCCCTCGCCGAGAAGCTCGACCTGCACACCTTGGGCGATCTGCTGCGCTACTACCCCCGCAGGTACGACCGGCGGGGAGAGCTGACCGACCTCGCGGAACTGAGGGAGGGCGAGGAGGTCACCGTGCAGGCCCGCGTCCTGGACGCCAAACGGCGCACAGTGCCGGCCCGGCAGGGGCGCCGTCGCATGGACATGATGGAGGCCACCGTCACCGACGGCACCGGCCGCCTGCACCTGACGTTCTTCAACCGGGGTTCCTACCACCAGAACGCGCTCGTCCCCGGACGGCTGGCCATGTTCTCCGGTCGGGTCTCCACCTTCAAGGGGCGCCGCCAACTCGACCACCCCCAGTACCAGCTCCTCGACGAGGACGGACATGAGGGCGAGCGGGCCCAGGCCTACGCCGACGAGCTCATCCCCGTCTACCCCGCGGTCAAGGGCCTGGACTCCGCGACCATCGCGCGGACGCTCGACGTCGTCCTGGCCGACGTCGACAGCCTCCCCGACCCGTTGCCACCGGAGCTCCGACGAAGGCGCGGGCTCATCGGCATCGCCGACGCGCTGCGCCGGATCCACCGACCCACCGAGTGGGCCGACGTCGGCGCCGCCCGCCGGCGGCTGAAGTGGGACGAGGCCTTCGTACTCCAGCTCGCGCTGGCACGACGCCGACGCAGGGCGGAGGAGCTGCCCGCCCAGCCCCGCCCGGGTGTGGTCGGCGGCATCCTCGACGCCTTCGACGCGCAGTCGCCCTTCACCCTCACCGAGGGGCAGCGGGAGGTGGGCGAGCACCTCGCCGAACGGCTGGACGCCACCAGCCCCATGCACTGTCTGCTCCAGGGCGACGTCGGCGCGGGCAAGACCCTGGTGGCGCTGCGCGCGATGCTACGGGTGGTGGACTCCGGCGGCCAGGCCGTCATGCTCGCTCCCACCGAGGTCCTCGCCCAGCAGCACCACCGGTCCATCGGCGCCATGCTCGGCGCGTTGGGCCGGGCCGGACAGATCGACGGGGCGGAGAACGCCACGAGAGTGGCTCTGCTCACCGGGTCCATGAACACCGCGGCCCGTAGGGAGGCCTTGCTGGACGCCGCCTCCGGCGCGGCGGGGATCGTCGTGGGCACCCACGCGCTGCTCCAGGAGCACGTGACCTTCGCCGACCTGGGGTTGGTGGTGGTCGACGAGCAGCACCGCTTCGGAGTGGAACAGCGCGACGCCCTGCGGGAGAAGGCCGCGGGTGGGCGGCCGCACGTGCTGGTGATGACCGCGACCCCGATCCCCCGCACCGTCGCGATGACCGTCTACGGTGACCTCGACGTGGTCGCGCTCACCCAGTTGCCCGAAGGCCGGTCCCCCGTCTCCACGCACGTCGTGCCCGCACCCGAGAAACCGCACTTCCTGGCACGGACCTGGGAGCGGATCCGGGAGGAGGTGGCGGCCGGACGTCAGGCGTTCGTGGTCTGTCCCCGTATCGGTGACGAGGCCGCAGGGGCGTCGGAGGAGGAGGTCGACGGTCGACCGGAGGAGGAGGTCCCCGGTGCCCGGCCTCCGCTGGCGGTGCTGGACGTGGCCGGACACCTGTCCCAGGGGCCGTTGGCCGACGTGCGGGTGGAGGTGTTGCACGGCCGGATGGCCCCCGACGACAAGGACGCGGTGATGCGTCGCTTCTCGGAGGGAAGGACCGACGTCGTGGTCTCCACCACCGTCATCGAGGTGGGCGTGGACGTGCCCAACGCCACTGTGATGGTCATCATGGACGCGGACCGTTTCGGGGTGTCGCAGCTCCACCAGTTGCGCGGCCGTGTGGGACGGGGACGGCTACCGGGGCTGTGCCTGCTGGTCACCGACGCGGAGGAGGGGTCGCCGGCCCGGGAACGGTTGGCCGCGGTGGCGGCGACCACCGACGGGTTCGAGCTCTCACGTGTGGACCTGGAGATGCGTCGGGAGGGGGACGTCTTGGGAGCCTCCCAGTCGGGGGCCGGCTCCAGCCTGCGCATGCTCACCCTGCTCACGGACGAGGAACTCATCGGTCAGGCGCGTGAGGAGGCCGCCGCCCACGTGGCGCGGGATCCCGATCTGAGCGGCCATCCGCCGCTGGCCGAGGCCCTGGAGATCCTCCTGCCCGCGGAGCGCGCCGAGTACCTGGAGAAGACCTGAGGCCTCGGTCCACCACCGCGCCGTCGGCGGGCTCTTCCTTGGTTACGGTGGGGGCATGACCCGCATCATCGCCGGGACGGCCGGTGGACGGCGCATCCGCGTTCCCGAGGGCCGCACCACCCGGCCCACCAGCGACCGTGCCCGCGAAGCGCTGTTCTCCTCGGTCCGTTCCGACCTCGGCGACCTCCGCGGACTGCGGGTGATGGACCTGTACGCGGGATCGGGGGCGATCGGACTGGAGGCCCTGTCCCGGGGCGCGAGGCACGCGTTCCTGGTCGAGGCCGACCGTGGGGCGGCCCGGGTCCTCAGGGGGAACATCGCGGAGTTGGGCCTGCCCGGCGCCGAACTGGTGGTCGACCGTGTGGAGCGGGTACTCGGACGGGGCAACACCGGTGATCCCTACGACCTCGTGGTCGCGGACCCGCCCTACACCGTCACCGACGCGGAGGTCGCCGACATGCTGGCGGCCCTGTCGGGCGGTGGCTGGCTGGTCGACGACGCCGTGATCGTCGTCGAACGCTCCAAGCGCGGAGCCGAACCCGCATGGCCTCCGGGGGTGGAGCGCGACCGTAAGCGGGCATACGGGGAGGCGGTGCTCTGGTACGCCCGTCCCGCCCGGGACGGCGTCTTCGGTGACCAGGGCCTTCCGACCCCGAGAACGCCTTAAAACGGGTGTTGCCCGCGAGGGCGCGAAGGCCACCCCCTACCATCGCGGTACTCGAACGTAGTTTCCGAAAGGGGCGATCCACCGTGCGTCGTGTCGTTTGTCCGGGCTCCTTCGACCCGGTGACCTACGGCCATATCGACATCATCGGCCGGGCGGCCAAACAGTACGACGAGGTCGTCGCCGCCGTGCTCAACAACATCAACAAGCGTGGCCTGTTCACCGTCCCCGAGAAGCTGGACATGCTTCGTGAGGGCACCGCCGAGTTCGACAACGTGAGGGTCAGCGAGTTCGACGGACTCCTGGTCGACTTCTGCCGGGAGAACGGCATCGAGACCATCGTCCGTAGTCTGCGCTCGGTCAGCGACTTCGACTACGAGCTGCAGATCGCCCAGATGAACTACCGGCTCTCCGGAGTGGAGACCGTGTTCATGACGGCCAACCCGCAGTACTCCTTCCTCTCCTCCAGCCTGGTCCGTGAGATCGCCCAACACAGGGGGGACGTCTCCAGCCTGGTCACCCCCTACGTCCAGGACCGACTGCGGGAGAAGTACGCCCAGCGGGCCGGAGAGGGAGGCTGACCGGCCTCCGGGGCCGACACGGGCCCGGTTCCGGGGGGCCGTGAGCCGGATCTCCAGGAGGCCGGCTCGGGCTGATTTGGGTGGTCGGGTGCATGGTAGGTAGAATCGCGGTTCGACCATGCGTGTCGCCGGTGTTCGGCGTGCACTCACGCCGGCCGGCAGGCGATTTTCTCGCGCCCGGCACACCGAACTCTTGTGAAAGCCCGATGACCCTGTCTCGCCTAGATCCTCGTGACCCGTTCGTGGTCGACACCCGTCCGCTGGGCCGCCAGCCGGGGTCGATGCGCACGGTCAACCGCATCGTGACCGTACCCGAGGCGTTCTCCACGGCGATCGCGACCGTGCCGGAGGGCAGCGAACTCGAACTGGACCTGCGGCTGGAAGCGGTGATGGAGGGTGTCCTCGTCACCGGTACGGTCCGGGGGCGGCTCAGTGCCGAGTGCTCGCGTTGCCTGGACCCGATCTCGGACGAGATCGAGGC
>CALGOD010000996.1 GCA_937957845.1 uncultured Nocardiopsis sp. | reverse complement strand
CATGTCCGCGTGAGACTGGCCGACGACACGCTCCTCCTCCGTTTTTGGCCGTTCTGGAAACAATCCATCCAGGTCGGTCGGATCCAGTCGTGGAAGATCGTCCCGGTGAAGCCCGTCGCCGATTTCGGGGGCATCGGAATCCGACTGGGCGGTGAGGGCGCGACCGGCCTCCTGATGCGAGGCGGCGACGGTGTGGAGCTCACCCTCGACCAGGGGCGACGTTACGTCGTGGTCGTTCCGGACGCCGAAGTCCTGGCCCGGCGCATCGCGGCGGCGCAGGAACAAGGCTGAGCCGAACGCGGCGCGGCCCTGCGCGAACGCCTGCTCGACGTGTGCCGCGCCCGGACCGGCGCGGGGGTGCGGAGCCGACGCACGGGCTCGCCCGTCAGGTCTCGCCGGCCAGACCCCACAGCGCCAGGGCGACAAGGGCCGGCCAGAAGAGGAGCGACAGGACGAACAGCGGCACACGCAACCCGCGCCGTCCCATGGAATCGGCCGAGAGCCGCGCCAGGTACCACATACCGACGGTGATCCCTGCGGCCACCGGGCCCACGCTCAGTGCCCACAGCACCATCGGGTCCGCCATCGGCTCACCCTGACCTCGATCGACGACGAGCCAGAGTGAAGAACCCACGGACAGCGACCAGATCCGCGTCCGGTCCAACAGGCGCTGGACGCTCAGGGTGAAATGGCGGAGCAGGAGGGAGATCAACAGCACGGGAGAAGCACCACCGTCCAAGGGTCGTCACCGGATCGGACTCCGTCGACCGGGCCGAGGTTCCGAACGGGGTGTCGTGGCCTCCCGAAGCGGCACGGGTCCGAGGCCGCCGAGACCGCCCCCTGTGTCTCCTCATCCGGGGGTCACGGGGCGGGACCGGCGAAGGTCGTCCCCCAGATTCTCGCAGACCACCCTCCGACGGAAGTCGTCCCCGTCATCGCATGGCCGTGAGGGATTCACGATCTCGGGATGACGGGTGTCATGTCCGACCCCACGGAGCATGGCGGTGTCGACCTGACGGGCGGTCTCCCGGGTCCCGGGAGACCGCCCGCCGCCGGTCGGCTCAACCGGCGCCGTGCACGATGCGCTCGGCCATGTCCTCGTTGGGGTGGATTTCACCTGCGAGGATCTGTTCGGCGTAGTGACAGGCGACACGGTGGGTGCTGCCCTCGGCCGCCCCGTCGAGCGGGCGGAGTTCGGGGCGTTCGGTGTCGCACCGCTCCTTCTGCCGCCACGGGCAGCGGGTGTGGAAGCGACACCCGGTGGGCGGGTCGGCGGGCGAGGGCAGGTCGCCGGCGAGCAGGATGCGCTCCCGGGTGTCCTCCACCTGCGGGTCCGGTACCGGTACCGCCGACATCAACGACCGTGTGTACGGGTGCATGGGCGTCTCGTACAGTTCGTCGCTGGAGGCCTCCTCCACCAGCGAACCCAGGTACATCACTCCGACCATGTCGCTGACGTGACGGACCACCGCCAGGTCGTGCGCGATCACCAGGTAGGTCAGTCCCAGCTCCTCCTGCAGGCTCTCCAGCAGGTTGAGCACCTGTGCCTGGATCGACACGTCCAGCGCCGACACCGGCTCGTCGCAGATGATGAGGTCCGGCTCCAGCACCAACGCGCGGGCGATACCGATGCGCTGACGCTGTCCCCCGGAGAATTCGTGCGGGTAGCGGGTGAGCGCCTTCGCCGACAGGCCCACCCTCTCCAGTGCCTCGACCACGCGCCTGCGCTGGTCCTTCAGCACCTCCTCGCGCCGCTTTCCGCCTCCTCGCGGCTCCTCACCCTCGGCCGGACCACCGATCCCGTGGGTCTGCAATCCCTCCAGGAGGATGGAACCGATGTTCTGTCGGGGGTTGAGGCTGCCCAGCGGGTCCTGAAAGACCATCTGCAGGTTCTTGCGCTCACGGCGCATCGACTCACTGTCCAGCCCGGCCAGGTCCCGACCGTCGAAGAGCACCTCGCCTTCGGTGATGTCCACCAGCCGCAGCACGGCCCGCCCCAGGGTGGTCTTGCCGCATCCGGACTCCCCCACAAGGCCGTAGGTCTGGCCCCGCCGGATCTCCAGGCTCACACCGTCCACGGCCCGTACGTGTCCGACCGTGCGGTCGAAGAGCACTCCCCTCCGGAGGGGGAAGTGCACCTTGAGGTCGTTGATCCGCAGCAGGCTCATCCCTGCGCCTCCTCGTCTTCGCCGACCAGGGCCGGGCTCTCCAGTGAGGGCCGGTCCAGGACGTCCGCGTGGCCGATGGGGTTCACGCACCTGTGCACGTGCTCGGCGCCCCCCGTTCCGACGGTGTGGCTCCGCTCCTGGCCCTCCACCCCGGCCGTGGTGCCCACCGCCGCCAGCGCGGGCGGTCCCTGCAGGCATTCCAGGGTGTAGTGGTCGCAGCGGGGCGCGAACGCGCAGCCCTTCTCCCAGGCGATGTTGTCGTTGATCGATCCGCGGATGGGGGTGAGCGGTTCGCCCCGCGGGGCGTCCAGCCGCGGGATGGAGCCCAGCAGTCCGACCGTGTAGGGGTGGGTGGGATCGGCGAACAGTGGCGCCCGGGGGGCCTTCTCCACGGCCCTGCCCGCGTACAGGACGTTGATGTCGTCGCACAGGCCCGCGACCACGCCCAGGTCGTGCGTGATCATCAGCAGGGCGGTGCCCTCCTCCGTGACCAGGTCCTTGAGCAGTTCCAGGATCTGCGCCTGGATGGTGACGTCGAGGGCGGTGGTGGGCTCGTCGGCGATCATCACCCGGGGACGGCAGGCCACCGCCATGGCGATCAGCGCACGCTGGCGCATACCGCCCGACAGTTGGTGGGGGTACTCGCGCAGGCGCCGGTTCGGGTCGGGGATGCCCACACGGTTCAGCAGCTCCGCGGCCTCTTTCTCCGCGGCCGAGCCGCGCATGCCCCGGTGCCGTTTCAGGATCTCGGTGACCTGGCGGCCGATCGGCACCACGGGGTTGAGGGAGCTGAGCGGGTCCTGGAAGATCATCGCCAGCCGCGATCCGCGCAGGTCGCGCATCCGTCTCTGCGAGAGCTTCAGCAGGTCGACGGGGCCCTCGGGCAGGCGCATGACGGCGCTTCCCCCGACCTTCACCCCCCGTTCGGGGAGCAGTCCCATCAGGGCGAGCGAGGTGACGCTCTTTCCGCAGCCGGACTCGCCGACCAGGCCGGTCACCCGGCCCTCCTCCAGGGTGAAGGACACCCCGTCCACGGCCCGCACCTCGTCGGAGCCGCGCCCGCCGAACACCACGGACAGCTCGTCCACCGCCAACAGCGGCGTGCTGGAACTCATGGTCACTTCCTCAGCTTCGGGTCGAGTGCTTCGCGCATCGCCTCGCCCAAGAGGGTGAAGCCCAGGGCGGTGACGATGATGGCCAGTGCCGGGTACACGGCCAGCTGCGGTGCGCTGGACAGGAACCGTTGGGCGTCGGCGAGCATGGTCCCCCACTCGGGGAAGGCCGGGTCCGGGTTGCCCAGTCCCAGGTAGGACAGGGCCGCCGCGTCGATGATGGCCGTGGCCAGGGTGAGCGTGGACTGCACGATCACCGGTCCGAGCGAGTTCGGCAGGATGTGCGCCAGGGCGATCTTGTGTTTGCGCACGCCCAGCGCGCGGGCCGCCAGCACGTAGTCGCGACTGCCTTGGGAGAGCATCGCCCCGCGTAGCAGGCGGGCGAAGATCGGGACTTGGGCGACACCGACCGCGAGCATCACCGTGGTCAGACTGGGGCCGACGAGAGCGGCGATGGTGACGGCCAGGAGCAGGGCGGGCAACGCCAACATCATGTCGCCGAGGCGCATGCCCATGTTGTCGACCTGGCGCCCCCAGTATCCGCCCAGGACCGCGGCCGCTCCGGCCGTGCCGCCCAGCAGGGCGCCGACGCCGAAACCGACCAGAGTGGCGACCACACCGACCAGGAGGGTCTGGCGGGCGCCGATCACCATGCGGGAGAACTGGTCACGTCCCAGGTTGTCCAGGCCGAGCCAGTTCTCGGCGCGCGGACCGACGAACACGTTGCGGTTGGGGAAGACCTCCGCGCCCCAGGTCTGTGCCGTGGGGCTGTAGGGGGCGATGAGCGGCGAGAACAGCGCCACGATCAGGAAGATCGCGACGAGGACGGCGCCCGTGATGGCCATGGGACTACGACGCATCCGGGCCAGGGCGGTGCGCCAGACTCCGGCGCCGTGGTCGCTCTCCTCGCGCCGGCCCATGAGTTCGGCCAGTCTGTCGATCTTGGCCGCCTTGCGTCCGAGCAGGGGGGTGCGCTCAGCGGCGGCGTCCGTGTGTTCCGGGTCGGTCCGGGTCTCGGACCCGTTCTGGGAGCTCGGTGTCGTCGGCATCACTGGGCCCGCATTCTCGGGTCGAGGAGGCTGTAGGAGATGTCCACCAACAGGTTGATGAACACGTACAGGGTCGCGATGAGGAGGATGAACCCGGTCAGGACCGGGTAGTCGCGCGTCTGCGTGGCGGCGTAGATGAAGGAGCCGATCCCGGGGAAGGCGAAGACGCTCTCGGTGAGCACCGCTCCGGCGAACAGGCTTCCGGTGAGCAGACCGACCGCGGTCACCACAGGCAGGAGGGCGTTGCGCATCACGTGGCGGGTGCGCACGGTGCCCGGTCGCAGTCCCTTGGCGTTGGCGGTGCGCACGTAGTCCTCGCTGAGGACCTCCAGGACGCTGGCCCGGGTCATGCGCACGATCACGGCGAGGGGGATCGAGGCCAACGCGACCCCGGGCAGGGCGAGGTGGAGCAGGGCGTCCCACACCACGTCGAACTCACCCGTCCTGATGCCGTCGAGGACGACGAATCCGCTGAGGTTGGTGCGGCTCATGCCCGGGGAGAGCCGGAAGGCCGAGGGGAACACACCGAGCCGTTCGGCGAAGATCACCTTCAGGATGAAGGCGAGGAAGAACACCGGCGTACAGATGCCCAGGAGGGAGCCTCCGACGGCGGCGAAGTCCAGTGCCGATCCCCGCTTGCGCGCGGCGAGGTAGCCGAGGGGGACGCCCACGGCGACCGCGATCATCGGGGAAATCCTACCGTAGAAGTGGAAATTGAAACAGAATCAGGGGCTTTTGGC